>JBHLOJ010000011.1:22218-40328 GCA_048940605.1 Promethearchaeota archaeon | reverse complement strand
TTAATTAGAAGTTATTTTTTATTACCAATGATTAAATTAAAATTTTATTGCTATTAGAAGTAAGAAAATAAAATTTTGCAATTAAAAATTCAAAATTTTATAAATTTTTACTTTATTTACAAAGACATAATCATAAAAAGTATAAGACATTTAAAACTATTAGAAAAGGTTGATTATTAAAAATAATGACAAAAATAAAGCATGTGCTTTTTATTTGTGCCGGTAATACCTGTCGAAGCCCATTTGCTTTTGCTTACTCTAATTATTTAAAAAACACAGAATTTAAGGAAGAACTAAAGGATGTGAAATTTGATTCAGCAGGTATCTATCATTATTACAAAACTGCTCAGCTAGGTACTGTAAATTATTTAAAATCTAAAGGTATTGATATAAGTGATTTCAAGACAAAAAGAATTGATGAAGAACTTTTAGAAAAACAAGATCTCATTTTAGGATTTGAGCAAAGGCATCATATTAACAAATTAAAAAGGAAATTTAAAATTGTGAAAAATCTTGATGAAAAGCTCTTTTTATTGTTAGATTTTGCTGGAGAAAAGGAAAATCTCGAGATTTTTGATCCATTTCATCTTGAAGAAGAGGAATACAATAAAATTCTTAAAAGAGTTGAAGAGGGAGTAAGAAAAGTTATTAAACGAATTATTGAGATTAATAAATAAAATCCTTATTAATTAGAGCCTTCTTCTTCTTTTTGTTTAAAATATTTTTTAATAAGACTCTTTGTTGGAAAAAAATGGGCGACATTTCCTGTAAAACCTTTGAGATCTTTTGAAAATTTGTTTTCAAATTCTCTTGAAAATTCATCTAGTTTTTTGAACAAAACAGGTAATTCCATGGTTGCGATTAAAGCAACAATATGAAACCTTCCATAACCGAATAACAGAAAAACACCTTCCTTATCGATTTTTCTAAGTTGTTTCTTACTATGTGTAATTTCAGAAATAATTGTGATTACTCCCGAGAGAACACCTGACACGAGATCCCGGTCAAATTGAACTGTTCCTTCCTTATCTTTAGTTTTCCCCTCTTTAATAAAATCATATTCATAAAGGCATATTCCTGTTTTACTAAAGACTAAGAGATTATTTAATGTTTCTGCCCATCTTTTTTCTTTTGACACTAAGAATTCTTTCATTCCCATCATCCATACTAAGAGAATGACTAAAATGTAGCTGTTTAGAAGATTTGCAAAGTTTGGTATAACAGAATTTATCCAATAACTTAGCATAAATCCGCCGATAGTCCCTAGAAAAAAAAGTAGCATAAATATACCGTTTATTCGTCCTCTGAACTTCAAATTACCCCTTTCAGTTGAAAAATCACCCGCAATTGTAAAAATAGCCAATAAAAGAGGCCCTAATGAAAATGCGTAATGGATTGAGAGCACTACTTTTTTGGGCATACCTAAGATATAAGGTTCATTAATAAATGAGCCATAAGATATAAGAAAAAATGAAACTACTAAAATCCCCAATACGATTGATATTTTGCGCCCAATATTGTCAAAAAAACAACCAGCAGCAATTAGATATAAAGAAGAGACAATTGCAAATAGAAGTATATCTACATCAAGGGTATATCTTTCTATAAGACCGCCTAAAGTAATACTTAACATGGTAAAACTAGAAGAATATCGAAAGAAATGCTTTTCGAAAATTATTTTCAAATATTTTTTATCAGATTGCAATCGTTCCTCTGTTTCTCTATATTTATAACTTCTAAAATACCAAAAAATAATTAGAAATATAAAAAATTCTAAAATTCCTAAACCTAAGTATAGTACATCAAATTCAATGAAGATTAAACAAACAAATCCTAAATTAAATGAAGGAACAAATACGTAAGTAGTGATTCTACCACGATTTAAAATATTTGTTTCATGTACCAATATTGTAAACCATACAATTATTAATTGAGGGGTTGCTAATAAGACTATTACGAAACCAAAATAAGAGAACAAATTATCAGGAATTGCGCTTATTAATAGTCCAAAAACAGTAATAAGTAGCATTAGATTATAATATCCTGTTCGGTTTTTTGTGAGATCAACTAGTATCCCCGATAAGAAAAATGAAATAGCTAATATGACTATGAACACGTAAATCTCAATAATTGATGCTCCAACATCATTTACTAATCTAATATATTCAAATATTAGAGCTTCAACTATTAGCATTATAGCCACTAAAGAGATTAGTAAATAAATATACGTCTTTTTAGGTAAATCTATATCTCTAGTAAATATTTTATTAAACCATTGTTTAATGGACTTTCTTTTCATAAATAATTACTATTATTTAATTCATTCTAATGCATTTTATATCTACCTTTTATTTAATCTTTTTGTCATCATTTATCCATAAGTTTTATTTAAATTCTAAATTTATTTTATAATTGATATACCGTGAATAAAATTAAACGAGTTCTCTTTGTATGTCTAGGAAATACTGCAAGATCTCCAGTAGCAGAATATTTAGCTCGATATTACGCAGAAAAAAATGAAATTGATTTAATTATTAATAGTGCTGGATTCATAAATGCGTTTTCATATATGCAAAGGGAATCTCGTGAATATTTAAATTCAAAAAATATTAATTACTCGGATTTTCAACCTCAATTAATTACTCGTGCTTTATTAAAAAGCCAAGATTTGATTTTGACTATGGAAAAATCTCATTCAAGAGATATTATAAACAATTATGGGAATATTGAAAATATCCAAAAAAAAACTTATACTTTAAAACAATTTAACGGAGAAACTAAAAATATTGATATCATTGATCCATATTATACATCAGTTGATACTTATCGAAAGGTTCTTGAGATCATTGATACCAATGTTAAAAAGGCAATAAAAAAAATCCAAAGCCATAATAACTCATTGTAAATTTGGTGATAATCCAAAAAAATCCTAAATTTTGTGTTATAAATAATGTTAGTAATATTTTTATTTGATTATAGTAAATCTTAGCTTATCTAATTAAAAATTAATATTGTGATCTCCTATGGAATTAGCTATTGAAACTAAAAAATTGAAAAAGTATTTTGGAGATATACATGCTGTTGATGGGATTGATTTGCAGGTCCCAAAGGGTACATTATTTGGATTTTTAGGACCGAATGGTGCGGGTAAAACTACAACAATCTCTATATTAAGTACAGTTCTTCCTCCAACTAGTGGAGAAGCTACAATTTTAGGAAATGATATTCGCAAGGATAAAAACAAAATCAAGGAAATAATCGGAGTATGCCCTCAGGAAATTGTTCTTTATGAGAGGTTATCAGCAAGAGAAAATATTAATTTAATTGCGAAAATGCATCAATTAAAGAAAGCGGACTACAAAGAAAAAACAGATGATCTATTAGGACGAATGAATCTTCTAGATAGAGCTGATTCGCTTGTTAAAACATATTCTGGGGGGATGAGAAGAAGAGTAAACGTTTTAATGGCAGTAATACATGATCCTGAGATCGTTATTTTCGATGAACCTACAGCTGGTTTAGATCCTCAATCTCGCAGAGTTGTTTGGGACTTTATAAGAGATTTTCAGAAGAAAAACGCAACAATTATCTTAACAACACACAATATGGAAGAAGCTGATGATCTTTCAGATGAGTTAATAATCATTGATTATGGAAAAATAATTGCTCAAGGAACTCCAAAAGAATTAAAAGGTAAGCTAGGAAAAGGTGATATTATTGAGTTTAAGGTTAAAGAACAAGTAAATAGAGAAGCAACTATAGAACGATTAAAAAAATTAGATTTCGTCAAATGGGTTAAATCAGTAGGAAAAAGAAGGATAATCTTAAACGGTTTAGACGGATTACGTCGAATTAATGAAATAATAGATGCTGTAGAGATTAAAATGTTAGACATATCAATAAGAAATAATACATTAGAAGATGTTTTTATAGATTTGACAGGGAGGAGGTTGAGAGATTAATGAATGATAAAAAAGAAGATAAAAGATCAAAAAGTACAAGGTACAAAGGACACCTTTTAAGTTTGACAATCAAAAATTTAAAAACTATGTTTCGAGACAGACCGCAATTAGCTTGGATAATAGGATATCCATTAATTTTGATATTTGTATTTTCTCTTGCTTTTGGGTTTACTAGTTCTCTTCCTAAATTTGATTTAATTGTATTTAATGAAGATCCAAATCAACCAGAAGATCTCGATTTTTATTCTATCGCATTCATTGGTATCTTGGAAAATAACCTGACTGATTATATTAAGATAGATCAGGAGAATTATACAGTAAATGAAGCTGAAAAAGAATTGAAATATGAAAGAGTTGATGCCATAATTTTTATACCTAATAATTTTACTGAGACAATAATTAATAACCAAACAGTAAAATTAGTGATAAAAACAATTCCTGATGTAGTTGCCGAAGGCGCAATTGGCTCAATTACGAAACAAATCATTGATCTTTTAATAATATATCACAATAATGGCACACCCTCGGAAATAGTAATAGATCGTATTACAAATACAGTTCAAATAACAAATTTCGACATAATGGCACCGGGATTTATTATTGCGGGTGTAACAGTTTGCATTAGCCAATTAGCATTGCATTTTGCTGAAGAAAAGGAAACGGGGACATTAAAAAGACTAAGTACAACACCAGTATCACGGAGAAATATTTTATTATCAGGATTGCTTTCACAACTAGTCGTGATTACATTCCAAGTTATTCTCCTAATATTTTTATTAATGCTATTTGGAGCATATTTTGCACCTGGAGTCAATTTTGTAGCACTAATTCTAATCCCGCTTTTATTCTCTTTCACATGTTTAGGTCTAGGATTATTATTAGCTTCGTTTACTAAGTCTCAATCATCAGCAGGAGGATTAGCATGGTTTATTATACTCCCCCTTCAATTTTTAGGTGGAGTTTTCTTTGAAATGGATAATCCCGTATCCGATTATATTCCAACTTCATATGCAGTCCACGCTATGAGGCTTGTTATGATTTCTGGAGTTACTAGTTGGGATGCTATTGGTACAGATATTATTGTACTTTTGGGATTTGGTATAATATCAACGTTGTTAGGAATCATTTTATTTCGAAGAAAAACTGCTATATTATAAAAATTTCTTTTTTTTTTTCTTATAATTTTAATTTATAAGTGCTTTGTTCTTATCTCACTAACATAATACAGGTAGAATTAAGTTTTAAATAGATCAAGAGTAATATTTATTTAGTAAGAAATTATGAGTTTTCGAACTTATTTCTAGAAGTTAGGGGAAATTTACCTTGGATGATTACAAAAAAGAGTTAAATGAGAGAATAAAAAATCCCATTGAAAATATTAATTCAGTTAAAGGTTTTGAAATTATCACCGAATCATTAGTTTATAAAGTCTATGACGTTTTTGGTCGTAATAGTTTATTATCAATTTTATATCAAATAGGAGTATTTCCTGGAAATATCATTGCAGAACGAATTAAAAAAGAGTATCAGAAAGAAGAATTTGAAATCATGGAAGTTTTAATAATTCTAATGGATGAATTGAAAGAGTTTTATTCAGTACAAGTCAAGGATATTGAAGAATACGAGGATAGATATCGAATTATTATAGAAAATCACTGTTTTCTACGGGAACCAATTAAACACAGAGAAAAATTGGAATTTGGTAAAGCATTTTGTAGAACTAATAAGGGTTATTTTGAAACAGCATTCAAAAAATTATTAGGGGACAAAATCAAAAAAATTGAAATAAATTTTCTTGAAGATGACCCAGAAAAAGATGTTTGTGTAGAGGAACTTAATTTTTACATCAAATAAAACCTCTTATTTTTATAATTAGGGAATTAAAAAACTAGGATCTCCCAGTTTGCGATGTTACCCCACATAATTTCTGCCAAGTATTTAATATTTAATTAAAAAAACGAAGAGATAATAGATTTATTCGTCTAATATTTACCTATCTCTTCTTCGTTAATATTTACATTTGAACTCTTTTTATTTACTTTTGATATCTTCTTTAAAAACCTATATAATTCAATAGCTTCTTCTGATACTTCTCTTACACTCACTTGCGCATTTTGTCTAGGAAGAACATAACCATTTTACATCAAAAAGCCTTAATTTTTAGATATTTGTAATTTAATAGATCTTTTATAAGTATTTTTACTATTTTTTTACTCCGACAAAAATACGATAAAATTATTAAATCGAATTATTATAAAAAATTTAGGATAAGGATATATCTCAAAATAATAGTTCAAATGTGTTTCTAATGATGGATGAATTAATTAAATTATTAAAGAAAAGAGGGATCTATGATACTCTTCATGTTATCTCTTTATTTCAAAATTTTAGAGTAGATAAACACACGTTCTATATGAAATTAAACGAATTTAGTCATTACAATTCATTTATTCGAATAAAAGATAAATTGATAGAAAAGGGCTTACTTGATGTAATATTAAATAATGGGGCATGTTATTTTGAACTTACACATAAGGGACAACGAATGCTATACCTATTAAAAGAATTGGATAAATTGTTGAATAAAAATTAAGTTTTCCTTCTTGTAAGACGCAGAACCTCCAATTAAATGGTAAATCCACTTACTATTAATTGAGTTTTTATAATTTAAGGCGCCTTAATCTGCTATAATTTAATATGTTTTTTAATATGATATATAAATCCGTCTAATAACCTTTTAAATTAGGGTTAAAAGTTTAAAATTTTTTTCATTTTTGACAAAAAAATATAAAACTTTTTATATTTTGATATAATTTAGAATAATTGTTTTGAATATAACAAGTTATCAAAACTTTAGCTCCAGACCGAACTTCAAGAACAGATAATGCATTTATAATAATATTAGAGTAATCCAGTTGAAAATTTAATGTTTTTGTTTTATGAATCAATAATAATGCTCGTTGCCATTGTAGGGATATATTTCTTTGGTCATAAAAAATTCAGAACAAAATCTTATTTATTTTTAATAACTCTTTTTTGTTTTATTTTATTGATTAGTTGTCCTCTTTATATAAAAACTGAAGTTAAGGCCCCCATAGATACCAATGTAGATGATTTTCACGAGCAACTAAAAGAATCAGGATATTGGATAGTAGACCATATAGAAATTGATCCAAATAATCCTTTACTCACTTGGGAAGTAATTAATCAGACTTATGAATGGTGTACTGGTAATGGAACTATTGATGATCCTTTTATAATTGAAAATGTATCAATTAAAGCTATTAATTATGATACAGGGATTTCTATTTCTGGTTCTAAAGGAATATATTTCATCATCAAGAATAGTCAGATTTCTAATTCAAGTATAGGAATCAAATTAGATACTTCTGATGATGGGGCTATCATAAATAATACTATATCCAACAATAATGAAACAGGTATACTTATTCATAATTGTAAAAGAACTAACATTATAGGAAATATAATTCAAAATAATTCTCAATATGGCGTGCATTTAAATGGTCCTAATAGTAAAAATAACAATATCTATAAAAATGAATTTATTATAAATGGTAAACATGCATTAGATGAGAGTAAGCCTAATTTTAATTTCTGGTATAACTCATCAGTAGGTAATTATTGGGATAATTACACGGGGAAAGATGCTAATGATGACAATATTGGTGATATACCATATAATTATATCTATGGTAGTGCTAATAGTCAGGATATTTATCCAACTTGGTGGGATCCTCCATCTCTTTCTATATCTTATCCATTAAATTACTCTAGTTATGCTAAATTTGCTGCAAATTTTAAAGCAATTATAGATGAGGGGAAAGGTGATACTTTTTGGTATGAAATAGCAAGTAAAAATTCTTCATTTTTATCGTTATCAGGATTAATAGATGAAGAAATTATTGATGTTTTTGAACAAGATTTATGGGATAATTTATCTAATGGGACGCACCGAATTAGGCTCTATGTAAATGATTCTAAAGGATATATTGGAATTGAAGACATTGTAGTTAAGGTAATTATACCAACGCTTAACAATTGGTGGAATTCATCTTATGCATATAGAGTACCGTTAAAATTAGTTAATAAGTATACAAAAGAGCTCCCTATAGGTTATTCAGTAAATGTTTCATTAAATACAGCAAATCTAATTTCAGCTGGTAAACTTAGAAATGATGGAAATGATCTTCGTATAGTATGGTATAATGTTACCAATGATGTATGGCTAGAGCTCGATCGTATAAATGAAACAAATTTTAATACAATTGACACTCGAATATGGTTTAAAACTCAATCTCCTGTAAGTTCTAATACTTATGATGGGTGTTATTATCTTTATTATGGGTGTAATGATTGTGGTGATCCTCCAACAAATGAAATTAAAATTTACGATTTTTTTGACGATTTCAACCAACCTGATGGACCTGCAAATGGTTGGACCGTTATTAATGGAACTTGGTCTGTAAATAATACTGAATATGTAGAATATCAATTTGTTGAAGATGGTAGAAGTTTATTAAATACATATATGATAGAGAATGCATCAATTGAAGTACGTATAAACAGTAGTGGAGGTAATTTCGGGGCGGGAGTAATGTTCCGACATCTAAATAACCAAAATTTTTATACTGCTGGGATAGGATTTTGGGAATACGAGGTTGCTATTGGAAAATGGACCGATGATGTTCCCTATGTACTCGACAACACTTCAGACTTAGAATCTGTATTGATAGATAGTCTATGGTATGATTTGAAAATAGAGGTTTTAGGATCGCATTATTTAGTTTATTTAAATGGAATTTTAAAGAATAATATAACTGATACTGATCATTTAAATGCGAGCCAAATTGGATTAATGACATGGACCACGAGCGCAGTCTCATCTTTTGATAATTTGAAAATTAGATTATTAGTCTCTAATGAGCCAATAATATCTCTTGGTGATGAGGAGACTTTTAAACCTCAGTTCAATTACATTATTGAAGGAGCAGATCCTTTAGAATTGGGTAATAATGTAGATATTATAGTTAATGTTACAGATCTTGTTGGTATCATACAAGTATTAATAGAATTTGCAGGAGTTAATTTCTCAATGACGCATATTGGGGGAGACTTATGGCAAAATGATACCTGGATTCCCCCTTCAATAGGAAATTTCACATATAAAATATATTCACAAAATATTAATCTGCAATGGAATTCCATCATTGAATCTATTCAAGTAATCGATATAACACCCCCTACTTTTTCAGCTTTAACTGAAAGTAAAGATCCCCTAGAACTGGGTAAAAATGAGTCTATTACAGTTAATGCTTCTGATTTTTCGGGAATAAATCAAGTTTTGATTGAATTTGAAGGATTTAATCATTCAATGATCAATATCCTTGGAGATAAGTGGCAATATGATACGTGGTTTCCCTCAAGCATAGGAATATATAGTTATACAATTTATATTGAGGATAATAACAATAATTGGAATTCAACCAGCGGAACAATTACAGTTGAGGATAAAACTTTTCCTACATATTGGGCTGTAATAGAGAGTGCAGATCCATTAGAACTGGGTGAAACTGAAATTATCAAGGTAAATGTTTCTGATACAGCAGGAATTAATCAAGTCTTAATTGAATTTGAGAGTACTAATCACTCAATGATAAATGTTATTGGAGATACTTGGCAATATGATACCTGGACTCCATTGACCGTAAATACATATATTTATACTATTTATATCGAGGACAATAATAATAATTGGAATTCTACTAGTGGTTCGATTACGGTTGAAGATAACACTCCCCCAACATACTCAGATTTGAGTGAGAGCGCAGATCCCTTGGAGTTGGGAAATAATGAAACTATTACTATTAAAGCTTTTGACATTTCAGGAATCAATCAGGTCTTGATTGAATTTGAGGGAACTAATCATTCAATGACAAACATTATTGGAGATACCTGGCAATATGATACATGGAATCCTACAAGCATGGGTATTAATCTATACATCATTTACATCCAAGATAATAATAATAATTGGAATTTAACTAGTGATTCCATTATAGTTGAGGACACAACCTCTCCTGTATATTGGGCTATAACAGAGAGTGCAGATCCATTAGAATTGGGTGAACTTGAAATTATAAAGGTAAATGTTTCTGATATAGCGGGAATAAATCAAGTTTTAATTGAATTTGAAGGATTTAATCATTCAATGATCAATATCATTGGAGATATGTGGCAATATGATACCTGGACTCCACTGATCGTAAATACATATATTTATACTATTTATATCGAGGACAATAATAATAATTGGAATTCTACTAGTGGTTCGATTACGGTTGAAGATAACACTCCCCCAACATACTCAGATTTGAGTGAGAGCATTGATCCATTAGAATTAGGGGATATTGAAATTATAACTATTAATGCTTCAGATATATCAGGAATTAATCTAGCTTTAATTGAGTTTGAGGGAACAAACCACTCAATGACAAATATAATCGGTGATATGTGGCAATATAATTCTTGGGTTCCTTCAAGCACAGGTATCTATATCTATACTATTTATATTGGGGATAACAATAATAATTGGAACTCTACAAGTGGATCCATCACAGTTGAAGATACTACTTACCCAACTTACGAGTTTTTAATTGAAAGTGATGATCCACTGGAATTGGGTGAAACTGAAATAATTACCATAAATGCATCGGATTTTTCAGGGATCAATCAAGTTCTGATTGAATTTCAGGGAGCAAATCATTCAATGACCAATATCATTGGATATATGTGGCAATATAATGCTTGGACTCCTTTAAGCACGGGAACCTATCCTTATAGAATCTATATTGAAGATAATAATAATAATTGGAATTCCACCAGTGATTCTATTTCTGTTGAAGATACTACTCCCCCAATATACTCAGATTTAAGTGAGAGTGCAGATCCCATAGAATTAGGGCATGTTGAAACTATTACTATTAATGCATTTGACATCTCAGGAATTAACCAGATACTAATTGAGTTTGAGGGAACAAATCATTCAATGGTTAATACTATTGGAAATACTTGGCAATACGATTCATGGATTCCTCCTGATTTTGGTATTTATATATATATAATATATATAGAAGACAACAATGATAATTGGAACTCTACTGATGGATCCATTACTGTCGCAGATAGCTCTCCCCCAACATATTCAGATTTGAGTGAAAGTGCAGATCCTTTGGAGTTAGGAAATAATGAAACCATTACTATTAATGCTTTTGATATATCAGGAATCAATCAGGTATTGATTGAATTTGAGGGTGCTAATCATTCAATGACGAATATTATTGGAAATACCTGGCAGTATGATATGTGGGTTCCTTTGAGCACAGGTACATATATTTATACTATTTATATTGAAGATAATCATAATAATTGGAACTCTACGAGTGGTTCCATTGAAGTTAAAGATACAATTACACCGACATATTCCAATTTGAATGAAAGTGCAGATCCTTTAGAATTAGGAGATACTGAAACCATTACTATCAATGTTTCAGATATATCTGGAATTAATCAGGTATTGATTGAATTCGAAGGATTTAATCATTCAATGATAAATGTTATTGGAGATACTTGGCAATATGATGCTTGGGTTCCTTTAAGCACGGGAACATATATATATACTATTTATATTGAGGATAACAATAATAATTGGAACTCTACAAGTGGATCCATCACAGTTGAAGATAATAAAAGCCCAACTTACTGGAATTTGAATGAAAGTGGGGATCCTTTAGAACTAGGAGATACTGAAACAATTACTATTAATGTTTCAGACATATCTGGGATCAATCAGGTGTTGATTGAATTTGAGAGTGCTAATCATTCAATGACCAATATCATTGGATATATGTGGCAATATAATGCCTGGACTCCTTTGAGCACGGGAACTTATAATTATAAAATCTATATCGAGGATAATAATAATAATTGGAATTCCACAAGTGATTCTATTTCTGTTGAAGATACCAGTCCTCCAACATACTCAGATTTGACTGAGAGTGCAGATCCCATAGAATTAGGGCATGTTGAAAATATTACTATTAATGCATTTGACATCTCAGGAATTAACCAGGTACTAATTGAATTTGAGGGAGCAAATCATTCAATGGTTAACACTATTGGAAATACTTGGCAATACGATTCATGGATTCCTCCTGATTTTGGCATTTATATATATATAATATACATAGAAGACAACAATGACAATTGGAACTCTACTGATGGATCCATTACTGTCGCAGATACTACTCCCCCAACATATTCAGATTTGAGTGAAAGTGCAGATCCTTTGGAGTTGGGAGATACTGAAACTATTACTATTAATGTTTTTGATATATCAGGAATCAATCAGGTATTAATTGAATTTGAGGGTGCTAATCATTCAATGACGAATATTATTGGAAATACCTGGCAGTATGATATGTGGGTTCCTTTGAGCACAGGTACATATATTTATACTATTTATATTGAAGATAATCATAATAATTGGAACTCTACGAGTGGTTCCATTGAAGTTAAAGATACAATTACACCGACATATTCCAATTTGAATGAAAGTGCAGATCCTTTAGAATTAGGAGATACTGAAACCATTACTATCAATGTTTCAGATATATCTGGAATTAATCAGGTATTGATTGAATTTGAGGGAGCTAATCATTCAATGACGAATTTAATTGGAAATACATGGCAATTTAATTTCTGGATTCCTTCAATTACTGGTATTTATCCTTATATCATTTATATCCAAGATAATAACAATAATTGGAATTCAACCAGTGGCGATATTACCGTTGAAGATACTACCTCTCCAACCTATTCAGACTTAAGTGAGAGTGCAGATCCTTTGGAGTTGGGAGATACTGAAACTATTACTATCAATGCTTTTGATATCTCAGGAATCAATCAGGTGTTGATTGAATTTGGGGGAATAAACCATTCAATGACAAATATAGTTGACGATACCTGGCAATATGATGGCTGGACTCCTTTAATCTTAATTACATATACATACACTATTTTTATCGAGGATAAAAATAATAATTGGAATTCAACAAGTGGTTCCATTATGGTTGAAGATACCACTCCTCCAACATACTCAGATTTGACTGAGAGTGCAGATCCTTTGGAGCTGGGAGATACTGAAACAATAACTATTAATGTTTCAGATATCGCAGGAATTAATCAGGTATTGATTGAATTTGAGGGAGCTAATCATTCAATGACGAATTTAATTGGGGATATGTGGCAATTCAATTCCTGGATTCCTTCAAACATAGGAATTTATCCTTATATCATTTATGTTCAAGATAATAATGATAATTGGAATTCTACTAGTGGTTCCATTATCGTTGAAGATACCACCCCTCCAACATACTCAGATTTGACTGAGAGTGCAGATCCTTTAGAGTTGGGAAATACTGAAACTATTACTATTAATGTTTCAGACATATCTGGAATCAATCAGGTTTTGATTGAATTTGAGGGTGCTAATCATTCAATGACAAATATAGTTGGCGATACCTGGCAATATAATGCCTGGACTCCTTTAATTACGGATCTATATCTTTATACTATTTATATCGAGGATAACAATAACATTTGGAACTCTACTACTGGTTCCATTACGGTTGAAGATACTACTCCCCCAACATACTCAGATTTGACTGAAAGCGCAGATCCTTTAGAGTTGGGAAATACTGAAACAATTTCTATTAATGTTTCAGACATATCTGGAATCAATCAGGTTTTGATTGAATTTGAGGGAGCTAATCATTCAATGACGAATTTAATTGGAGATACATGGCAATTCAATTCCTGGATTCCTTCAATTACTGGTATTTATCCTTATACCATTTATATTCAAGAAAATAATGATAATTGGAATTCAACAAGTGGTTCCATTATCGTCGAAGATACCACACCTCCAACATACTCAGATTTGACTGAGAGTGCAGATCCATTGGAGCTGGGAGATACTGAAACTATTACTATTAATATTTCAGATATTGCAGGAATTAATCAAGTATTGATTGAATTTGAGGGTGCTAATCATTCAATGACAAATATAGTTGGCGATACTTGGCAATATAATGCCTGGACTCCTTTAATTATGGATCTATATCTTTATACTATTTATATCGAGGATAATAATAACATTTGGAACTCTACTACTGGTTCCATTACGGTTGTGGATACTACTCCCCCAACATACTCAAATTTGACTGAAAGCGCAGATCCTTTAGAGTTGGGAAATACTGAAACAATTTCTATTAATGTTTCAGATATATCAGGAATTTATCAAGTCTTAATTGAGTTTGAAGGAGCTAATCATTCAATGACAAATTTAATTGGAGATACGTGGCAATATAATGCTTGGATTCCTCCTGACTTCGGTACGTATATATATATAATATATATAGAAGATAACAATTCCAATTGGAATTCAACTAGTGGAGCAATCACAGTCGCAGATACTACACCTCCAACTTACTGGGGTTTAACTGAGAGTAAAGATCCATTAGAATTGGGCGAAACTGAGGTAATTATTATCAATGTTACGGATTCTTCCGGGATTAACCAGGTATTGATTGAATTTGAGGGATTTAATCATTCAATGACAAATATTATCGGAAATACTTGGCAGTATGATACCTGGACTCCTTTAAGCACAAATCTGTATCTTTATACTATTTATATTGAGGATAACAATAATAACTGGAATTCCACTAGTGGTTCCATTACGGTTGAAGATACCACCCTGCCAACATATTCCAACTTGAATGAAAGTGCAGATCCTTTGGAGTTAGGAAATACTGAAACAATTACTATTAATGTTTCAGACATTTCTGGAATCAATCAGGTTTTGATTGAGTTTGAAGGAGCTAATCATTCAATGATCAATATCATTGGATATATGTGGCAATATAATGCCTGGACTCCTTTAAGCACGGGAACTTATCCTTATATCATTTATATTCAAGATAATAATGATAATTGGAACTCTACTAGTGGTTCCATTACGGTTGAAGATACCACCCTGCCAACATATTCCAACTTGAATGAAAGTGCAGATCCTTTAGAATTAGGAGATACTGAAACAATTACTATTAATGTTTCAGACATATCTGGAATCAATCAAGTGTTGATTCAATTCGAAGGATTTAATCATTCAATGACAAATATTATCGGAAATACTTGGCAGTATGATACCTGGACTCCTTTAATTATGGATCTATATCTTTATACTATTTATATTGAGGATAACAATAATAATTGGAACTCTACTAGTGGTTCTATTACCGTTGAAGATACCACCCTGCCAACATATTCCAACTTGAATGAAAGTGCAGATCCTTTGGAGTTAGGAAATACTGAAACAATTACTATTAATGTTTCAGACATATCTGGAATCAATCAGGTTTTGATTGAGTTTGAAGGAACTAATCATTCAATGACCAATATCATTGGATATACGTGGCAATATAATGCCTGGACTCCTTTAAGCACGGGAACTTATCCTTATATCATTTATGTTCAAGATAATAATGATAATTGGAACTCCACTAGTGGTTCTATTACGGTTGAAGATACAATTGTCCCAATTTATTGGAATTTGAATGAAAGTGCGGATCCTTTAGAATTAGGAGATACTGAAACAATTACTATCAATGTTTCAGATATATCTGGAATTAATCAAGTCTTGATTGAATTCGAAGGAAGTAACCATTCAATGACTAATATTGTTGGGGATACCTGGCAATATAATGCCTGGACTCCTTTAATTATGGATCTATATCTTTATACTATTTATATTGAGGATAACAACAATAATTGGAACTCTACTAGTGGTTCTATTACGGTTGAAGATAAGATTCGTCCGACTTATTCAGATCTAAGTGAGAGTGCAGATCCCTTAGAGTTAGGAAATACTGAAACTATTACTATCAATGTTTCAGACATATCTGGAATTAATCAAGTATTGATTGAATTCGAAGGATTTAATCATTCAATGACGAATATTATCGAAAATACTTGGCAGTATGATATGTGGGTTCCTTTAAGCACGGGAACTTATATCTATATTATTTATATTGAGGATAACAATAATAATTGGAACTCTACTAGTGGTTCTATTACGGTTGAAGATACCACCCTGCCAACATATTCCAACTTGAATGAAAGTGCAGATCCTTTAGAATTAGGAGATACTGAAACCATTACTATCAATGTTTCAGATATATCTGGAATCAATCAGGTGTTGATTGAGTTTGAAGGAGCTAATCATTCAATGACAAATATCATTGGGGATATCTGGCAATATAATACCTGGACTCCTTTAAGCACAATAATTTATACATATACAATATATATCAGGGATAATAATAATAATTGGAATTCCACTAGTGGTTACATTACCGTCGAAGATAACACACCTCCGACTTATTCAGATTTAAATGAGAGTGCAGATCCCTTGGAGTTAGGGAATACTGAAACCATTACTATCAATGTTTCAGATATATCTGGAATTAATCAGGTATTGATTGAATTTGAAGGTTTTAATCATTCAATGACAAATATTATTGGAGATACCTGGCAATATAATGCCTGGACTCCTTTAAGCACAGGAACTTATCCTTATATCATTTATATTGAGGATAACAATAATAATTGGAATTCCACTAGTGGCTTCATTACGGTTGAAGATACCACCCTACCAACTTATTCCAACTTGAATGAAAGTGCGGATCCTTTAGAATTAGGAGATACTGAAACCATTACTGTCAATGTTTCGGATATATCTGGAATTAGTCAGGTATTGATTGAATTCGAAGGATTTAATCATTCAATGACGAACATTATCGGAAATACTTGGCAATATGATATGTGGGTTCCTTTAAGTACGGATCTATATCTTTATACTATTCATATCGAGGATAATAATAACAATTGGAATTCTACCAGCGGATCTATTTCTGTTGAAGATACAACTCCACCAACCTGTTCTGATTTGAGTGAAAGTGAAGATCTACTAGAACTTGGTGCGACCGAAATAATTCAGATCAATGTGACTGATTTATCTCCTATTGATACAGTATGGATTGAGATTGATGGTTTAAATTTCACAATGACCAATATAGCTGGTGATATTTATGAGTATGATAATTGGATTCCAAGTACCATTGGAGTAAAGACTTATACCGTTTATGCAAATGATACCAGTGGAAATATAAATTTCATTCAGGGAGATATTACAGTCGTTGATACAACAGCTCCCACATTCACCGGACTATATGAGAGTGGCGATCCGTTAGAGTTAGGGAATACTGAAACAATCCAGATTGAGGTAACAGATCTCGGAGGAGTGGACACAGTTTTAATAGAGATTGACGGTTTCAATCATTCCATGGGCAATATTGGTGGTGATAATTATGAGTATAACGCGTGGACGCCAACTTCTACTGGTTTAAAGGTTTATACTATATATGCGACAGATTTTAGTAATAATTTGAATCTATTTATTGAAAATATCACTGTAGTGGATACAGGGGGTCCCTTAATTAGTAATTTAATAGAAAATGCAGATCCATTAGAGCTTGGAAATGTTGAAATAATTCAAGTAAATATAAGCGATGTAGATGGAGTTAACACTGTATTAATCGAGATTGGTGGCATTAACTATACAATGGTAAATGTGGAGGGAGATACATACGAATATAATAATTGGATTCCGAGTACGACTGGTGTAAAAAGTTATACTATCTATGCGAGTGATTATAGCAATAATTGGAATTCAATTGCTAATGATATTACCGTAGTAGATACAACTGATCCCAATTTTTCAGATTTGACTGAGAGTGCAGATCCTTTGGAGTTAGGAAATACTGAAACTATTATTATTAATGTTTCAGACATATCTGGAATTAATCAGGTATTGATTGAATTTGAGGGAGTTAACCATACAATGACAAATGTTATTGGGGATACCTGGCAATATGATACCTGGACTCCTTTAAGCACGGGAACTTATACATATACAATTTATATTGAGGATAACAATAATAATTGGAA
>JBHLOJ010000011.1:0-22118 GCA_048940605.1 Promethearchaeota archaeon | reverse complement strand
GAGAGTGCAGATCCATTAGAGTTGGGAAATAGTGAAACTATTACCATTAATGCTTTTGATATCTCAGGAATTAATCAAGTGTTAATTGAATTTGAAGGATCTAATCATTCAATGACGAATATTTTTGGAAATACCTGGTTATATGATATGTGGGTTCCTTCAAATACAGGATTACATATGTATTATATTCATATCGAGGATAATAATAACAATTGGAATTTTACTAGTGCATCCATTATGGTTGAAGATACTACCCCGCCAACCTGTTCTGATTTGAGTGAAAGTGAAGATCCACTTGAACTTGGTGAGACCGAAATAATTCAGATCAATGTGACTGATTTATCTCCTATTGATACAGTATGGATCAAGATTGAAGGTGTAAATTATACTATGGTTAATGTTGGTAATGATATTTATGAGTATGATAATTGGATTCCAAATACGATTGGAGTAAAGAGTTATACCATTTATGCAAACGATACCAGTGGAAATATAAATTTCATTCAAGGAGATATTACAGTTGTTGATACGACAGCTCCCACATTCTCGGGATTATATGAGAGTGCTGATCCATTAGAACTGGGCTATACAGAAACGATCCAGATTGAGGTAACAGATCTCGGGGGAGTAGATACAGTTTTAATAGAGATCGACGGTTTCAATTATTCCATGGGCAATATTGATGCTAATACCTATGAATATAACGCGTGGATGCCAAGCTCTACTGGTTTAAAGGTTTATACTATATATGCGACTGATGTTAGTAATAATTTGAATCTTCTTATTGATAATATTACTGTAGTGGATACGGGTGGTCCCCTAATTAGCAATTTAGTAGAAAGTGCAGATCCCTTAGAGCTTGGAAATGCTGAAACGATTCGAGTAAATATAAGCGACATTGATGGAGTTAACACTGTATTAATCGAGATTGGTGGAATTAATTATACGATGATCAATGTGGAGGGGGATACATACGAATATAGCAATTGGATTCCTAATACGATTGGTCTAAAGAGTTATACAATTTATGCGAGTGATAATAGCAATAACTGGAATTCAATTAGTAATAATATCACCGTTGTAGATACAACTGATCCCAGTTTCTCAGATTTAAGTGAGAGCGCCGATCCTTTAGAGTTGGGAAATACTGAGACTATTACCATTAATGTATTTGATATCTCAGGAATTAATCAGGTCTTAATTGAGTTTGAAGGAACTAATCATTCAATGACAAATGTTATTGGGAACACCTGGCAGTATGATATGTGGACTCCTTTAAATACCGGAACTTATCCTTATACAATCTATATCGAGGATAACAATAATAACTGGAATTCCACCAGTGGTTCCATTTCCGTTGAAGATACCACATCACCCGTTTTTTCCAATTTAAATGAGATTGATGATCCTTTAGAACTTGGTGGGACCGAAATAATTCAGATCAATGTGATTGATTTATCTCCTATTGATACAGTATGGATCGGGATTGAAGGTGTAAATTACACCATGACTAATATAGCTGGTGATATTTATGAATATAATAATTGGACTCCAATTACTATAGGTGTAAAGAGTTATACAATTTTTGCTAACGATACTATCGGAAATACAAATAAATTCCAAGATAATATTATTGTTATAGATACGACTCCACCTATACTTACTGGATTGATTGAAAGTGCTGATCCATTGGAATTAGGTAATACAGTAACGATACAGGTAAATGGAACTGATCTAGGAGGAATAAATATTGTATTAATCGAGATTGGTGGTTTTAACTACTCTATGACTAATATTGGTGGAGATATGTATGAATATAACGCTTGGACTCCAAGTACTCCCGGAGTAAAATTATACACCATACACGCTATTGATTTTAGTAATAATTTAAAATCTATTTATGGTGATGTTACTGTATTGGATTCAGGTGGTCCGATACTCAGTAATTTAATAGAAAGTGCCGATCCTTTAGAGCTAGGTGATACAGAAATAATCCAAATTGAAGTTACCGATATTAGTGGAATCAATAATGTTTTAATCGAGATTGATGGAATTAATTATACTATGAACCTTATCGATATTAATATCTACGAGTATAATGACTGGAATCCAAGTACTACTGGAATAAAAAGTTATACTATTTATGCTAGTGATACTACTGATAACTGGAATTTTCTTACCAGTAATATTCTTGTTCAAGATACGATCTCTCCTATGTTATTCGGATTATATGAGAGTGCTGACCCATTAGAACTCGGAAATACAGAAATAATTCAGGTAAGTATTATTGATATTGGCGGAATTGATAATGTTTTAATGGAGATTGGGGGTATTAATTACACGATGGTAATTGTTGATGTGAATATTTATGAATATAGTAATTGGTTTCCGATTTCAGTTGGAATAAAGAATTATACTATCTATGCTAGTGATAATAACGATAATTGGAATTCAATAACTGATGATATTACAGTTATAGACACAACTGCTCCTATTTTATCAGATTTATCAGAAAATCTCGACCCTCTAGAGTTGGGTGACACTGAAGTGATTCAAATAACGGTCACAGATTATTCTCCTCTTCATAATATATGGATTGAGATTGTTGGTGTTAATCATAGTATGACGAATATAGGACTAAACACCTATGAATACAATTCATGGATACCGACTACGATTGGATTAAAAATTTACACAATCTATGCAAATGACACTCAAGGTAATTGGAACTCATTAACAAGTAATATAACGGTTGAAGACACAACTCCACCTCTATTCTCTGGATTGAATGTAAACGCTGATCCGTTGGAATTAGGTAACACTGAAGTAATTCAGGTTGATATAACGGATTTCGGTGGAGTAGATTCTGTTTGGATTGAGATAGCTGGTGTGAATCACACTATGCTAAATATAGTAGATAATACATATGAACATAGCTTTTGGACTCCAAGTACAATTGGATTAAAAAGCTATAAAATTTACGCAAATGATACAAATGGTAATATAAGTTTTCTTTTAGATGCTATTACTGTAATAGATACCACTGATCCATCTTTATCTGGATTATCTGAAAGTGCTGATCCTTTAGAATTGGGGAATTCTGAAGTGATACAAATTTATGTATTTGATTTATCTCCCATCGACAGCATATGGATTGAGATAGGAAGCCAAAATTATCCATTGAGCTATTTAAGCGAAAACATATATGAATATGCCAATTGGATACCAGCAACAACGGGATTAAAAAGTTATTCCATATACGTAAATGATACAAGTGGTAATATTAACTTTTTATCAGATAATATAACAGTTGTAGATACAACTCCACCAGTTTACTCAGATTTAATTGAGAGTGCTGATCCATTAGAATTAGGTGAAGCTGAAGTTATTACCATTAATATCTTTGATATCTCAGGAATTAATCAAGTCTTGATTGAGTTTGAAGGAACAAACCATTCAATGATAAATATCGTTGGAAATACTTGGGAATGTGACATATGGATACCTTCAAGCATAGGAATTTATCCTTATACAATTTACTTGGAAGATATGAATAACAATTGGAATATTACTACGAATAGTCTCACAATCGTGGATACAACACCTCCTATAATTATCATATATGAACCTGATCCGTATGATCAGTATGGAATTATACCTCCTGAAGTCGATATTGAAATCTTTGATTATAATTTAGATTCTAAATGGTATCAATTAATTGGAACTATAACTACTGAAAATTTCACATGGAATGGTGTAATTACACAAAGCATATGGGATCAAATGGGAAATGGTCTTGTAGTCATTCAATTTTATGCAAACGATTCTTTAGGTAATTTTAATTCCAATTCTGTGATAATTAGAAAAGATACTAGTGCTCCGGATGTTATAATTAATAGTCCAGAAAATGATCAACTTTATGGGGATATATCCCCAGATGTTGATGTGGACTTTGGATTGGATGTAATTTATAAGTGGTATCAATTAATTGGAACAATAACGACTGCAAATTATACTTGGACAGGAACTATAACGCAAACCGTATGGGATGAGGTTGGTAATGGATCTGTAATTATTTTTATCTATGCAAATGATTCATTAGGTAATATCGGATATGATTCAGTTAGGATTAAAAAAGATATTCTTGGTCCTAATATAATAATCAATGTGCCCACACCCTATAGTTTACATGGTACAACTGCTCCGTTTATAGATGTAGATTTTAATGAAGGAAACCTTGATGAAACTTGGTATCAATTAATTGGCACTGTCACTACAAATAACTATACTTGGGTTGATACTATAGCACAAAATCTATGGGATCAGATGGGTAATGGAACCGTAAATGTGATATTCTATGCGAATGATACAATTGGTAATTTTGGTTCTGAATCAATAATACTGAGGAAAGATATTATCTCTCCCCAAATAACTATCAGTCAACCTGATCCGTATAGCCTATTTGGAACTTCACCTCCTGAAGCCAATGTAGAAGTTTTAGATCCTCATTTAAGCTCTACCTGGTATCAATTAAGTAATGGAACTATTTTAACTAACAATTATACTTGGGCAGGGGCTATAGATCAGATTGCTTGGGATCAATTAGGTAATGGAACAGTTAACATAATATTCTTTGCAAATGATACTCTTGGTAATCTGAATTCTGATAGTGTTACTGTTAGAAAAGATATCATAAAGCCAGACATTACTATAAATAATCCAAATATGTATGAATTATGTGGGAAAACTTCGCCTATCGTAAATGTTACCATTACTGATCAGCATTTAGAAGCAACATATTATCAACTACGTAATGGAACAATAACGACGGCTAATTATACATGGATGGGTGCGATTGATCAAACTATATGGGATCAAATCGGAAATGGCACTGTAGAAATCTTATTTTACGCAAATGATACTGTTGGGAATTTAGCATCTGAAACGCTGATTGTAAGAAAGGATATTAAATCTCCTAAAATAACAATAATTGAGCCAAGTTCTTACGAATTATTTGGATTAACTCCTCCTGGTGTTGAAATTGATGTTGTTGATCCAAATTTAGAGGTGATATGGTATCAATTAACAGATGGAACAATATCAGATAATTATACATGGTTTGGCAATATTGACCAAAATGCTTGGGATTTGTTTGGAACTGGTTTGGTTACGATTAAATTTTATGCAAATGATTCGTTGGGAAATTTCGGTTCTAATTCAGTTATTGTAAGGAAAGATATAACTGCACCTGATATCACGATCCAAGAACCTAATCCTTTCGAATTATTTGGTATATTGCCTCCCAATGTGGTATTAAATATACAAGATCCAAATTTGGACACTACTTGGTACATGTTGTTTAACAGTACTAAATCGACCACAAATTACATATGGACAGGCACTATTGAGCAATCTGTCTGGGATGAATTCATGTCAGGTGTAATAACAATCAGATTTTATGCGAATGATACATTGGGGAATATAAGATTTTCAGATATAACAATTATTAAAGATATAACTCCACCCGATATAACGATAAACACCCCCGAGCCTTATGATCTATTTGGGGCAACAACCCCAAGTATTGATGTTAATATACTCGATGAAAATCTGGATAATATGTGGTATCAATTGACAAACGGGACAATAACCACAGTTAATTACACTTGGATTGGAAGTATATCTCAAGACGTATGGGATGACATGGGAAATGGTACAGTTGATATCATCTTTTATGCAAATGATACACTTTCTAATTTCGCAACCCATTATGTAACCGTTAGAAAAGATATTCTTATTCCAATTATTTCAATCAATTATCCTTCAAATTATAGTTTATATGGTACTGCTCCTCCTGATATAGATGTAAATGTAGATGACCCTAATCTTGATAATATATGGTATCGAATTGATAATGGAACGATTGCCACTGGAAATTATTCCTGGACAGGAATAATAGAGCAAAGCATATGGGATGAGATAGGAAATGGTACTGCCAGTATTATATTCTATGCTAATGATACTGTCGGAAATCTAGCATCTGAAGCACTCATAGTAAGAAAAGATATAATTGCGCCAGAAATAACTATTGAAAATCCAAATCCATATGATTTATTTGGAAAAATTTCTCCCACTATAACTGTAGAATTTTATGACCCGCATTTATCTGATAAATGGTATCAATTAGCCAACGGAACTATAACGACATTGAATAATTCTTGGACAGGAATCATAGATCAAATTGTTTGGGATCAAGTCGGAAATGGGACTATTCTTATAATTATATATGCCAATGATTCTTTGGGCAATCTTGGTGTTAATTCTGTACCAGTTCAAAAAGACATAATTGCTCCTAATATAATTATTAATTATCCTAGCCCTTATGATGTATTTGGAGAATCTGTTCCGGATATCGATATTCTCTTTGATGATAATAATTTAGATTTTACATGGTATCAATTGAAAAATGACAGTATTATAACTCAAAATTATACTTGGACTGGAAGCTTAGAACAGAATGTCTGGGATGAGGTTGGAAATGGTACAGTTATGCTTTTATTCTACGCAAATGATTCAATGGGCAATTTTGGTTCTGCAGAAATTACGATCATAAAAGATCTTAGTGCTCCTATTATTAATATCATAGAACCAGAAAATTTCGCAATATTTAGTAATAACTCACCAGATTTTAAATTATATATTAGCGGCACTGATATCCATAAATGCTGGTATGTTTTACATAGTAATCCATATAAACATTTCTTCACAAAATCTGATGGAATTACCGTTATCACTATAAACCAAACAGCCTGGGATGAATTTGGGAATGGAACAGTGAATCTTGAATTCTATGTAAATGATTCTGTAAGTAATATTGGTTTTGACATTATTGAATTGAGAAAGGATATTTTTGTTCCAGAAGTTACAATCAATCTCCCTATTTATGAAGGCTATTGGAGCAACCCGCCATTACTTAATATAACTTATTCTGACGCAAATCCAGACAGTTTATGGTATGAAATTGAGATGTTTTACGGCAGCTTGATTAATAGTACTGAACAAACAATTGATCCTTTAATATGGGATAGTTTAGAGCAAGGTGAACATCAGCTTTTTATTTTTGCGAATGATACTGCTGGAAATCTTAATGATACTTATGTATTCACCATATTTAAGGATACATTAGCTCCACTAATAACTATTAATTCTCCCATAAACGGATCTTATAGCAATTCTCCCCCAATTTTCAATATTGGCTTCTATGATCCGAATTATGATTCGCTATGGTACAGTGATGGCATAGTAAACATATCCTTAGTAAACAACACTGATCAAACTTTTGATATGGGAATATGGAATGATATCCCTGAGGGTATGTATCAAATTTTCTGTTATGCAAATGATACTTTTGGGCATATTAATAATAGCTTTACACTAACTCTATATAAAGATACAACAGCACCCATCATTACAATTAATGAACCTTATAATAATACATATTATAGTGTGGCGCCTACTTTTTATATAATATCGTCAGATCCTAATTTAGATACCCTTTGGTATAAGATTGATAATTACGAAATAGTAATAACCCAATTATTTCAAAATTTTGATGCTCTTATTTGGAACGGTTTAGATCAAGGAGAATTTCAAATTGAAATTTTTGCAAATGATACTTTTGGGCATATTAATTCAACTTTATCATTGACATTATATAAGGATACATTACCACCAAGAGTCGTAATTAATTCTCCGTTAAATCAAACATATTGGAGAAATACCCCTCTCTTAAATTTAACTGTTTTTGATCCGAACTTAAAAAGTATCTATTATAGAGTCAACTCTGAATATAGGTGGCTAGACAATAATACAGCAACTTACCTCTTGAGTTACATTTGGAATGGTTTGCCAGAAGGTGCATTTGAAATTCAATTCTATGCTGAAGATGATTTTGGGCACGTTAACGATTCTTATACCTTGACTTTATTTAAAGACACGATAGCACCAACTATAACAATTAATAATCCTCTTGAATATTCCCTTTATGGAAGGAATGCGCCCAGTTTTGATATCGATGTAAATAAATTTAATCTTCAAGATACTTGGTATATTTTGATAAATTATCCTGAAAAATATTTGCTGAGTGAATTTAATGGAACTATAAATCAGACTGCGTGGGATTATTTTGGTGATGGAATGCTCATAATTAGGTTCTATGCAAATGATACAACAGGCAATATTGGTTTACAAGATGTTATAGTTAGAAAGGATATAAGTGCCCCCACTATTATAGTTTATGTTCCAAATGAAGGAGTAATTTTAGATTATCCCCCAATCCTAAATGTTTCTATTACTGATTCAAACTTGGATAGTCTTTGGTATAGAATAGGAACAATGTATTCAAGTTTAAATAATAATGTTGAGCAACAATTAGATAGTCTTATCTGGGAAAATTTACCCGAAGGTGAGTTCCATCTATTTATTTCAGCAAATGATTCTCTAGGTAATATAAATGATTCTTATTATCTATCCCTATATAAAGATACATTAGCTCCAAATATTACCATAAATTTACCTATAGAAAATCAAGAAGTCGGAGATGTAGCACCTCAATATGATCTTACAATTATCGAAGATAATATGGCTATTCGTTGGTATACTTTGGATGATGGATTAACAAATAAAACATTTACTAATAATATTGGACAGATTGATCAGCTAATTTGGGATGAAATTTGGGAAACTCATTCTAATGGTGATCTTATAACACTTAGGTTTTATGCTAATGATACCTTAAGTCATCTTGGATATCGAGATGTAATAATAAAAATAAAAAAATCCTCTGAAGTGTTTAGAATAAAAAATCCAACAGGATTCATTTTTGCTGGAACAGTTGAAGGAATTTTAGGAATTACTACAATTAGTATGAATACAAGTAAGAAATTTAAAAGAATAAATAAAAAGCAAAAAAAGAAACTTAATTCCATCTTTTATCTTGCCTTAACTTTAGGAGGCTTATTGTTATTTACTTTTGTTTTTTAATAAAATGAGAGGTGAATTTTAAAAATTAGAGTACGCCCTTTTTCTTCTTTAATTCTAAAAAAATAATCTTTCGATTTTAGGCTTAGTAAATAATAAAAAAAAGAGAATAATTGATGGACCGATGATCGAGGTTGATGATCAAGGTCGATCACACAGCAATCTTAAAAGCGTACTTAATCAATATCGCATTCAACCGGCGATGAAATATCGGGAGTTGGGGACTCCGGAAATATTATTTTTATGGACCAACATATACGTGAATTCTTGGAGCTGTTGACCACAACCTTGCCACTTAGATACAATCTCTACAGTCACGGGTTTATCTAAGTCCCAGCCAGGACAACATCCATCTGGAGGATAATTGGAATCCAATTCAATTTCATCCATAAGATCGGTTCCTAGAATAACTTGCCCATATACAAATGCAATTTCTCCAATAAATACTTCTTCACAGCAGCCATCACTTAAAGCGAAAAGCATAGGATCATCATCGAAAGTTCCAACCCAACGAGACCAGGTTACATTAGTAAGTTCATATATTCCTTGATATAATCCATCTCCATCTTTATATTGTGAAATTTTAATGAGATCATCATCACTTGGCGTATAACCACCAACAGAATGGATATAAATATCACCTAATATATCTCCGTCATGATAACAAAGTTCGAATGCAAAATCATCAGCAAAAATTCCGTAATTGTCAATATATGTCATTGAACCCTTTTCAGTATCTAAATCACACCAGGTTTCATCACAACAGAAGGTTTGTGATTGTAGATAACATCCTTGCCAGCCCATCTTTAATTTCACATCAACTTCTTTACCTAAATCAGGAAGTTGGTCTTCTGGATCGTGATTACTTTCAAAGCATATAGAATCGGTTGATTGCCAATTACACCATCCGAGCTTCTCTTCGAGATAATGATTGGTATCAATATGCACTTCAAGTTCATAAATGTCGCAGCATCCAGCATCAAATCCAGGACTCCAGTCAACAGAGGTGAAATGTAGTCTATATAAATTCCACACATCTGGCCATTTAAATTGGCTAAGCTCGATATAATTACAATAATCAGCTGGTGAATAACCGCCACATGTTTCTACCTTAAATTTGAAGTAGTAACCATCTAATTTACTAATACAAAGAGGGAACTGACCAGTTCCTTCAGTCATATTGACTATTAGAACATTATTAATATCATAAAATCCTGCTTCTGTAACCGTTAAGGTTCCTGCTACTGTGTCAAATGGGCTCCACGAACGACTTTGCGCTGCTGGTTCGTCTTTAATATTCCCAACATTGTAGCTTGAATCTAAAGGGAAAACCAAGGGTGCTCCCACTTTTTCATAAGAACTACAGCCCCAACAACCAATGAGAAAGCCCATAAAAATAAATAACAGAACAAATACCAGAATCCCAGCAATATAGTTAGAATACCTTCCATTGCTGTTATTTATTTTCATTGGTTTCTATTTATTTTTTTTTTTCCATCACCTTTGAATTTCATATCCATATACGTGACTTAAAAGTCACACTTTATATTTAGATAGAGATCAATATAAATTTATCGTTACATTTTTCATTTTTGTTAATTATTTTAGAAAAAAATTTTTTGGATTTTTTTAGGGTAGATAATTCGTTTTTTAAAAAAGATGAGTTTAAATATCTAATAGAAGTAATTGAATAACTCAATTAAAGTATTAAAAAAAATGAGATGTTAATTTTACATTTAATGAGATATTGATTTTAGATGGGTTCTAATAGTTTTAAAGAATAACTCTCTATTTTCTCCTTCTAACCCTATCAAATTAGCAAATAGAATATAATCAATTATTCTAATATTTTCTTTATACATGATGTTAGCATCTTCAGGTGGGGTAAAAACGTGCCTATCTTGGAATATTGAGGGCCAACTAAATCCTAAGATGAACATAAGTACATTTGGGTTTTGAAGTTCTTGACAAATTTCTATAATCGAATTAAATGATAGATCATTGGTATAAACAAACTGAATTGCTGTTATGTTTGATACGTTTTCTGGATAATAACCAAGTTCCCGAACTAATTCTAATCCATTTTGAGGATTTGTAAGTCGATGTTGTAAAAATTTAGTATCGTTTGAAATCCAACCATTCAATGATTTTTGACCATTTCTATATATTTGAGGATAATTATAGTACTTCACAGTGATGTTATCAAAATATCTTGTTAATATTTCATTAATAGCAAACGTAACAAAAGAAACTCTTTGTTCTTGGGCTTGTGAAGCTTTCGATTTCATATTTGCATAATACTTAGTAGTTTCAGCTTCAGAAATGTTCCCTTTTTTAAAAATTTGGTTAGAAATTTCTTCACATTCTTCATAAAGTTCAGCCGCTTTTCCATAATTCCCATATTTAACCGCTAGTTCTGCAGCTTTTTGAGCTCTCTTCTTTTTATTCTTGAGTTCTTTAACTTCATCCTGAAGATATTTAATTTGAATATTATCATTATTAAGTTTTGATTTTCCATTTTTTATTTTTTTAGTCACAACATAGGTTGGAACTCCCGCAACTATCCCTAATATAAATAACCAGAATACCATTGGTGTTAACTTAAATGCAACTTGATTTTCTCTGGTTGGGCTGACTACGGTAAATTTTCCCGTAGCAGAAGCACTTTGATGACCTGCTCCATCAATTTGATATATGAAAAAATAATAAGTACCTAGAGCAAGAGGTTCCTCTAATTCATAATAACTGCTTTCAACACCAACATTTTCAATTTGAATCTCAAATATATTCCCTGGTGTATTTAAAGGGTATGATTCATTATCTATAATTAATTTATAATATAATATTCCTGAGGGATCATTACCATCTTCCCAATCAAAAGCAATTTTATCATTTACATCACCATTAGGGTAAATTATTAACGTTGGAGCGTAGGGTGCAGTAGTATCTCTTACTTCGATGGTATCACTGACTGTTGCCCAGTTATTGTTATTGTCTTCTATATGTATAGTATAATTACAAATTCCTATATACGAAGGAATAAAATCTTTAAATTGCCATACATCACCACCTAAAAGAGTCATATAACCGATAGATCCTTCATACTCAACTCTAACTTGATTAATTCCAGAAGCATCGGTTGCTTTAATCTTAATTATTCTCGAATTACCTAGTTCTAATGGACCTGTATCATTAGTTAAAATAATGCCTATAGGTGGAGTACTATCTATTACTCGGATCGAATTACTTACAGAATTCCAATGATCATAAAAATCTTCCATATATATTGTATAGGGGTAAATCCCAGTATAAGAGGGTGTCCAAGAATCATATCGCCATATATCCCCTCCAATATTGGTCATCGAATGATTAAGTCCGTCAAATTCGATTTTAACTTGATTTACACCTGATAAATCGGTGATTGAAATTGATATTATTTCAGTATTACCCAGTTCTAAGGGATCTGAACTTTCAACCAAATTAGAATACTCTGGTGGTTCTGTATCTTCCTTAACCTCAATTGAATTGCTAAGATTATTCCAGAGATTGGTATTATCTTCCATGAATATATTATAAGGAAAAATACCCGTATTAGAAGGTGTCCAAGAATTATATTGCCATGTATTTCCATCAATTTTAGTCATTGATTGGTTTAGTCCTTCAAATTCAATTAAGACTTGTTTGACTCCTGAAGGATCAAAAACATCAATCATTATAGTTTCAGTATTACCCAATAACAACGGATCGGCACTCTCGATCAAATTTGAATATGATGGAGGAGTAGTATCGGGACCAAAGATATTAGTTGCATCTATTCTACCATGTCCATAATAATCATCAAAACCAGCATCACCCAGATCTAAAGCAGAATCATAAATCAAGGTTTCAATCTGATTTGCACTATAAGTTGGAAAAGCACTCATAAGTAGAGCTGCAAGACCTGATACGTGTGGTGCAGCCATAGATGTACCCGAAGCTAACATATAATAACCGCCTTTAATTTCATATGGGACGGTTGAAGCAATATCAACCCCAGGAGCTGCAACATCAATCCAATCACCATAATTTGAGAAACTTGCTTTGATGTCATTTTCATCAGTCGCACTAACAGCCACCACTCCCGGATAAGCAGCAGGATAATGTAAAGAATTGGAATTAGAATTTCCAGCTGCAGCTATTACTATCACATCATTCTCTGTTGCATATTCAATTGCTTCTACTAAAGTTGAGGAATAGGATGTACCACCCCAACTACAACTAATGATATCAGCGCCCATATCCACTGCATGCATTATTGCTGAACTACTATCTGATGTTGAACCCGATCCAATAGAATTAAATGATTTTTCTGCAAAAACAGAAACATTAGCCATTCCTGCTATTCCAATTGCATTATTGATAATTGCCGCAATTGTTCCCGCACAATGAGTACCATGATAATGATCATCATTTGGATCATTATCATTATTAACCCAATCGTACCCTAATGATAGATAATTTGCGCTTAGATCTGGATGTGTATAATCAATTCCAGTGTCAACTACAGCCACGATTACATCATGAGATCCTATCTCGTATTCCCAGGCTGATTCCATACCAATAAGAGGTAAGTCCCATTGATAATCTGCATAATGTTCATCATTGGGCTCGAAATCTATCTCCATATAAAAGTTTGGTTCTACAAAGGCGATTCCTGAAATAGCTTTTGATTCTAACATAAACTCATCAATATCTTCAATTGATATGTAAATAGTACTTGCATTAAAATATGGGATTTCTTGATAAATTTCGACGTTGAATTTTGAGATCAATTCCCGAACTTGAGAAGATAATTCAATACTATTTCTTTTTAAAATAAATTCCATTTTGTTATCTCCTCGAACTTTAACTAAAGCATTTTCAGGATAGGAAATGACCTTATCAAAAGTAGAAAGATTTGAATAATCTGTTAATACTTCCTTCCAAGTAACAATCTTATCTTGTAAATCTATAAAATTATTCTCATTTATATCAATAGATGTCGCTTGAATATTTGGTACCGAAATGGCGCGATTTTGCTTTAAACTTGAATCAAAAAAGTGTAAAAAACATAAATTAAATGTAGCAAAAATCAGAAAAACAAGTATTATACCACCTAATTTTAAATTTTTCTTTCTAAATGAAATTAAAATCACCTATTTTTACTAATTTAAGTTTCCCAATAATACGATAGTTCAATCTAATTTTTTTGTTAAAAAACCATTACTAAAGTGACTTTTTATCAAGTACGTTAGTTCTGATCCAGAAGCCACATCTATAATATCCCTTATCCTAAAATTAAAGAAAAAAAGCCCCTATTTAAATGTTTACAATTTCCTATGACAAAAGGGAAATTCTAAATCCAAGGTCCTAATAAGGTTTATTCGTTGTTAATTGTTCCATTAATTAAATAAGAGGGTTAAATATTTCATAAATTCTAATGTGCAAATCAACAGCATAAATGATTATATCTTTTTAACATATTAAATTGATTTAATTGTTTTGCAGTTATTTTTGTCGTTTATTTAAGTAAATTTTGAATTATTGATTCTCAACCATACTTGTATTTTTCTTCAAATATTGGATACAAAATTATATTTTTATGATTTGATATTTAAGACATGTAAAAACTATTCAATTATTATTGCAAAAAAATAATATTTTTTTTAAATCATTTATTTAAGGTATATGAACAAAATTCAATAATATTTTTAAGTTAAATTTATACTATGTTAGAAGAACTTAGTAATATCAGTAAAGAAACAGTTATACGATTGAAAGAAGTGGGGATAGATTCAATTGAAAAATTAGCTTTAAAGAAAGTTGAAGATCTGTTAAAAATTCAAGGAATTACTATTAATTCAGCTGTAAATTATATCCAAGAGGCAATTGATATTCTTAATAGGAACCAAGATAAAGCATTTGAAAAAATAATGAATAATGATAAAACTTCTAAAAAAATTCACGAATTAAAACAAGGGAATTCACAAAAAATCAAAATTTCAAATAAGTCTAATTTAGTAGCACCTAAGAAACGAATTGTTTCTAAAAAAATAGCTCAAACAAAAAAAAAATCTTTAAAAAAAGAAAAAACAACAAAAGAAATAGAAGAAAAATTAGATATTGGTTATATTAAAGATCTTTTTTCAGAAGAAATTGTACTCAGAATTAGATTTCTGCATTTTAAACTAAAAAAATTAGAACTTTCTCTTGAAAAAAAAAGTGAAGTTATATCCTATGATGATTTACATCTTATTTATGAATATATAGACCTTTTAAATATAAATTATAAATCCAAAAATCAAAATTTAGTAATGCAAGAATTAGCTATTACAAGCTCTTATTATGATCCTATTGATAATATAGAGATCAAAATTTATGATATAATGTTTGAATGTGCTAGGGTTTATTGGGTATTAGCAAGATTATACGCTCAGCTCTCTAAAAATTTTGAAAAAGCAGAAGATTGGGACAATGCTATAATATCAATGGTAAAGTGTAGCAGAATGTATAAATCAGCAACGTACTTTAGTGCAGCCGCAGTTAATCAAAATGAAATAGGTGAAAGCTTAGAATCAAAAAATTTAGAATTTGAATCTGAACAAAGCAGAATATTTGCTCAAAGTCTAGCTGCTATTAAGGAAGAAAGACAGAATAACTTGATTCTTGCTTCTAAATTGTATGCAGGACTCAGTTTATTATCAAGGAGATTATTTTATTTAGGATTTGATAGCGAGAAGATAAAAAAACAATTAAGTGCTCAAGCTGATTTTGATATGGCAAAAGCATGTTATTTACAAGCTCAAGCTCTTCAAAAGATGGAATTTTCTGAATCTTCTGACAAACAATCTCAAACTAGATTAATTGAAGATTTATTTAAAAAAGCTGTTTATTATTTTTCAAAATCAGAAGAAAATTGGGAAGAAATGCTGAAAAAATTTAATGATCTAGAAGAAAACGAGAAGGGAAATATCCTCTTCAATTTGTCTATTGTTAATGACAATATTATGGAAATCGAAGCTGAAATTTTACCTTATGAGCTTATTAAAGATATCAAAAACCCTGAGCCTTATATTGCTGTACCTGAAAATCTGGCTGAGAAGTTACCAAAAACAATACTGTATTTATCAGATGTAAAATCTATGGATGTGAACGTTGAATTATTTCGAAAATATAAACAAAAAAACTTAGAGAAACCAAAGCCTGTAAAAAAAAGAGAAGAATTATTAAGTAAAAAGACATCAATCGGTAGGATTATTAAACAATTGAAAAGTTTATATGATGATAATGATATTGACGTCAATAAATACACAGAACTTTATGAGAAGTATACTATAAAATTAAATGATATTGAATTGCAAATTCAAAAATTAGATGGGACAACTAATCAGGGAAAGAATAATAAAAAATGAAAAGAACTACTTTACTGTGGAGTTTTTTAATTGTAGCAATATTAATTACTTTTATATATAAACGAATGCTCGCAATTTGGATTACTATTGGCCTTCTTGGTATTGCTCTATTAATTTATCTTTTTTCTCTTTCATTAAAAAAAAGGATTATGCGAGCTATGCAAAACCATCTTAGAATGATTGATACGGATATTGCTGAAGAATTAAATCAACCAATTCAAAGAATTAGGAAAGCTTTGATTAAACTCCATAAACATCAAAAAAAAAAGAATGGTTTAATAATATACTTAAACAATAGGTACATTCTTTATAACCTTTTTTCAGTTAATAAGTTATTGGAACTTTTTAATAAAGGAATTAGAGAAAAAGAGATATTAGAACAATTAAAGGAAATAATAGGACTCAAAACAAGGGCAGAAGTTAAAGTAATAGAAGATACCTTAATAGATCATAAAAAAATTAAAAAGAACGACTCTATGATTGAATTTAAGGATCAAATACGAAAAAGTCAAATATATTAATATTTTTCAATATCAATGTATTCCCCTAGAATTTAGTGTTTTTCAAAAAGATCATTGTATAATGCCCGAATTTTTGCTACAATTTTTAATTTTATAGATTTATCTTCAAATTCCCCCACGATTTCTAATGCTTCTTCATATTTTTTTATTGCCTCTTGGTGATATCCCCTTGATTTATATATTTTTCCCATAATATCTATGATTTTTATTCTTTTATATAAATCGCCAGATTCTTTTGCCTTCTTTAATTCTTCTTCATAAAAGTTTAAGGCTCTGTCATAATCACCTAATGTCTTTGGAATATTTCCGGGTAGAAAAAGGTTTTTGTTATCATCACTTTCTTTTATCAAATCTGAAGAATCGGTTTGAGACTTTATTTTTTGTGTTTTATTTTTTTCAAGTTTAATTTTAGCAAGATTCGATTGATTGATCTCTTTTTTTCGGGGAATATTTTTTTTTTGAAATAAAAGAAATATATTTTCAATTTTTTCTTTAATCTCTCTTATTTCTGAACCTTCAATCAAATCATAATTTTTATAAATTAAAAGCACTTCTTTATAGTTTTTCAAAGCTTCTAGATAATTCTCTTGTTCATGATTGATTAATGCGATGTTTTTAAGGCATTTAGCCTTCACATTGAAATCATCATCTTCATTAATTCTTAATGCATCCAAGCAGAATTTTAAAGCTTTAGAATAATTACCTTGCAATCGCAAAATATTTCCAATATAATTAAGACAAATTGCTTCACCTCTCAAATCAGCTAACTCTTTTTTAAGGTTTAATGCTTCTTCATATGCTTTTAAAGCTTCAGAAAAATTTCCCTGTATTCTATATACCTTACCAATATTATTAAAGCATCTAGCCTTCAGTTCCAAATCTCCTAATTCTTCATAAAGTTCTAATGACTTCTTATATTGATTTAGGGCTTCAAGATAATATCCTTGTAATCGAAAAATATTTGAAATATTGTCAAAACATAAACATATATTATTTAAATCTTTTAATTGATTATAAATTTTTAATGCTTTATTGAAATACATCAACGCATATGGAAAATTTTTTTGATCTAAATAAATCGTTGCGATTCTATAAAGGGTGTTTGCTTGCTCTTTTATATTTCCTGATTTTTCATCAATAACTAGAGCTTCCTCTAATATTTTTAACGCTTTGGAGAAATTCCCTTGGATTTGAAAAATTATTCCCATATTCTTAAGCAGGATAGAAGATTCCATTATATTATTTAGGTGATTACTAAGAATTGACACCTGCTCATAATATTTCAACGCTTCTTGATAATTTGCTATACTGAAATTAATATTGGCAATTTCAAATAGACAAATTGCTTTTTGATTCAAGTCTCCTATTTGATTATAAACTTTCAAAGCTTTTTCATCCCGGTTCAAAGCCTCAGAATGGTTTCCCAGCAATTTAAAAAGATTTCCTACTATCATTAATGAATTGGCTTTCTCAGTTAAATTTCCTGATTGTTCATAAATTCGTAATGCCTTATTATAAAATTTTATTGCCCCCGAATAATCTCCCTGATCATTTTTAATAGAGGCGATTATTTTAAAGGAATTAGCTTTTTCCATCCAATCCCTTAATTGATCATTAAGCTTAACCGCATTCATAGTAAATTTTAAGGCTTTAGAATAATCCTCCTGGACTCTCATAATTTCACCCAATTTATTTAAGATAATACCTTTTTCTTTTAGAAACCCAATTTTTCTGCTGATCTTTAAAGCACTTAGATAGCTTTTTATTGCCATAGCATAATTCTCTAGTGATAGAAAGCATTCACCTATGTTTATATAGTTTTTACATTTACTACTTAAATCTACTAATTGATTACTAATTTTTTGAACTCTATAAAAGTTTTTCAATGCCATGTGATAATTCTTATTTGTATATTGAATAGATGCAACATTATTTAGACAATTGATAATTCCTTTCGAATCTCTTAACTTTTTAAAAAACTTTAAAGCTTCTTCAAATTTCTTTGTAGCTTCAGAGTAATCTCCCATCGCATGATAAATGTTTGCAATAGCATTGAGAGATCTAGACCTCATTGTTAAAATCTCCTTCTCACTTTTACTCTTATCCTCAATTATAGGCTGATTTAATTCCTGTGTATTTTTTAGTTGATATTGATAACTTCTCGTGACGGCTTCTTGAGCTTTGAATTTCCAAAATTTTGTTTCTGCCAAGTTTGTAAATCGCATTAGTATTTCAGAACATCTCATAGCGTCATTGTATAAGCGAAAATCATAATAGATTCTAGAAGCTATTAAAACCTTCTCGAAAATATCTGGAATTTTAATATTCTCTTTCAACCAATCTATGATTCTCAGAGAAAGTATTTCAGAACTTAATTTTGGTTTAATTTGCATTAGCTTTTGAACCATCTTTGTTGTATTCGCGTCAATCAAATAGATTTTATCGACATTATTTATAGAACGAATTTCATGAACTTTTTCACTAATTGTAATTAAATCTTTACTGATTTTGGTTTTGATTTTACTTTTACCTGAAATTATTTCGTATATAATCTCATTGTCTGTTTGAATTGATTCCGAATGGTTTATCCAAATTATTTTTTTAAGATTTTTTAATCCTTTTAGTGTAGGGATTATATCAAAATCATTTACACCTGAATAACCCATTATGACTAAAGAACGCCCATTACTTATGTTGTCTAAAAATTTACGCTTGAAAGGCTCAATTTGGAAAATACTTTTTCTTTCTTTGTTTAAACCCAATTTTTCAATAGTTTTGACTAGAGAATCTCTTGTTTCTTCCTTAGTTATAACATTTTTTGCAGAACTATGAACTTTATAGATGGTTTTAAATCCATGTTTAAATAATTCAACTGGATTAGAATAATTTATAAAATCTTCCTCTGTAATAACAGGTATTATTTCTTTATAAGGAATTTTTAACTTAACGATTGCACTTTCTATTAAAGAATCAAAATTAGTAGTCATTACAAAACTTCCTTTAATGATAGAATCCGCTATGAAAAAGTGGTAAAGGTTAGGCTCATTAAATAATCCAAAATAATCATGCATTTTAAGCTCTTCATCGATACTAGTGTAAATTATGGCTAATAATTGTTCTAGTTTTAAATCTTCTATTTTACGAATATTTTCAATTTCAGATTCTGCACAAAAATAATTAATTAATGCTTCTTTTATTACATTCCCGTCTGGGACCTTTGAAGGGGCATCAACAGAACAACCTGCACCAATAAGAAAAGTTAATGCTTCTCTACTTCCAATTAGATCTTTTATTTTGAGACTCGTCTGTTTCATCGGTCATTTCTTAAAATTAATAACTTATTTGTATTTTAAGAGACTTATCTATTTTTATCTTTCGGATCTTATAACTTTCTATATCTCACACTTAATTAAACGATTTAAATTTAAAAAATCTGATTAAATCAAAAATTTTAAAGATATTTAGTATTACCCAGTCTAAAAAAAAGGTATCAATGAACTCGATCAATTTATTTTATCTCTGGACTTGCCCTTGTTATTTTTACAATTTTACTCTGGGCATTCGAATGGGATCCTGACATCATACCAATTGCCCCAATCTTTACTCTTATATCTGGTATTAAATCTGCAGCAACGGGTGTTCTTGATAAAATAGATATAAGAGAATAAGAATTCCAGTTAAAAAATTTGCATTACCTTTTTTTTTAATTCATAATACCTAGAGATATGGTTTTGCCAGTAAAACTAAATACTTGTTCCTAAATCCTTTTTATATCATATTAAACTGTAATTTTAAAAAACTATTTTTTTTATGAATTCTGAATGCTTAAGCTCCGATATTTTAATGAAGAGATTAAATCTTCCTCTCCAACAAACCCAATCATCTCTTTAGTGCCTTTTTCTCGTACTATAAGGATATGGGGTTGTTTTACTAATTGTTTCATTATTTTCATGGCCTCTTTTCCTGTTAGATCCTCGTCAATATCAGGAAATTCAGAGATCTTTCTCATGACATATCCTATAATATAGTTTGATCTTTGATATATTGGAACTTGTCTTATGTCTGCTATGTGTACAACACCTACAATTTTATCTCCTTGAAAAACAGGGAAATATGATTTCTTGTAAGGGATAAAGTAGTCTCTAACTGCATCACTGATAGTCAAACCAAAAGGAATTCCTAAATTCTTTTTGGGAGTATAAAGCATTTCTCTTATACTAGTATTAGAAAGTGTAAATTCATTCAATGTTTGGATGTATGTTTGCTTAGCGTTTGATCTTAGAAATAAACCCATTATTATTAGCCAAAATCCATTAAAAAAGCCAAAATACAATAACTGAAAAAATCCATATATCATTAACCCATAAGCAAATCCTACCCCTATTTTTGAAGCTGATTTGGTTGCCGAAATTATATTATCGCGACGCTTCCATAGAATGGCTCTTAATACTCTTCCACCATCAATAGGAAAAGCAGGAAGCAAATTAAATATGCCTAATCCAATGTTGGATATCCCAGAGTAAAATAAAGTCACTAATATTAAAGAAGGAAATGAAATTGGCAAATAGAATAAAATTAAGAAAATACTGCCTAAAAACAAACTAGATAAAGGACCAACGACGGCAATTAGTAATTCTGATTTTGGCGTTTTTGGCTCTTCTTCAATCTTAGATACACCTCCAAATAAATAAAGCTCAATTTCAGAAACCTTCATCCCATATTTTTGGGCTACTATTGAATGACTTAACTCGTGCATCAAAACTGAAATTAATAAAATCATACCATTAATCAAACCCACTAATAAGAGTTCTATTATCGAAGCCCTTGCAACAATCGAAGTATAAAAATTAGTAGCATAAAAACCGACTAAAGCTACAATCAATAAAGTTGAAAGATGTAGCTTTATTTCAATTCCCTTAATTTTTGCAATTTTCATATTCATACCAATATTTATCGATTTCTAAATTGTAGATATAAATTAGTAAATTAAACATATTCATTATTAATAGAAATTATTTTATAAGCAATAATTATACCAAAAAGAGAATTTTACAGAATTCTTATATTTTAAAATACCCATAAACATTTAATTTTGAAGTTCTAAATCAAATTCTACTGATTTTTATAA
>JBHLOJ010000109.1:0-11314 GCA_048940605.1 Promethearchaeota archaeon | reverse complement strand
TCTACTCTGTGAGCATCTGTAATTATAAATAAAACATTCATTTTTTCACTCATAATTACCACACATATTTTATACTTAAAAAAATTAAAGAGATTATTTCTTTAGCAATCCTTAAGGGGGGTCATAAATCCTCCTGCAGTTCTCACTGTTAATGGTATCATCGATCTACATTCTTTAATCACAACTTCTTCATCAAAAAAGAATTTTCCAACTTCTTGAGCCCTAGAATGGAGTTTACTTGTTAGTTCTTTTTCCAACAGCTCGAATAGATACAATTTAACAACTGCTTCTTTATTATTTTCAGTATCCCACACACCAATAACTACTCCATTTAATAATATTGTTGCCGCAATGTTGCCAGATTTATCAAAAACATAGTTATAATTCTTTTTGTTGATAAATCTATCTCTTTCTTTAAATCCCATTGGATATGGATCAAGTTCAGGCAAGAAATTTATAGTTGTTTTTTGAGATGGTTCAAGATTTTCTAAAGTCTCTAGATCATCTTCATATAGCATAAATTCTCCTTGTAATTCAAAGATCTTAATTCTTTCAAGTCGAGAATCTATGTTAATTATTGCTTCTCTTATTTTAGTTTTATTTAAACCAGACCACCAAGAAATATCATCCTCAGTAACTGGTCCATATGCTTTAATATATCTCTCTACGAGTTTTTGGACTGCCTGTGTCTCAGTAAATTTCACGAGGTCAACAGTGGGAAAATAATCATCAAATAACGCATATTTGTTTCGTCTATCTTTCCAATCTTTAATAGGTCTTCCTCTTATTAATAATCCATAATTACACATTACTTGAATAATAGCAGGAATATCCAATGTTGAATTTAAACCTTTTCTTATCTCGGAAGCGGAAAGTTCTTTATCTTTTATAATATGGAGTATTTGAGGTGAAATCTCTCGATAATCCTTTAAAGAAACACCTCTAACTTCCATAAATTTTTCGAATGAACCTTCCATTAGTTTAAATGTTGCTGAATGAACAATAGGAATCATTTTAAGAGTTTCTATAAATAGAGTTCTCCTCATTCCTCGAATTCTACCAAGATTTCTGTTAACATAAAGTTCTGCCTCTAAATCCTCCTTTTTGAACATATTAGTTCTAGCGAATAATGATAAGTAGGAAGTGCTAAGATTAGTTGAATGTAAACCACAAATATCATCTGTAATTTGAATAATATCATCAATTTTAGAATCTTGTGTAAGATGATGTTTCTTCAAGAGAAATTCATTTATTCTCCTTAACTCAAAAGTACTCATATTCTCTTGGTTATGAAAGGTTAATATAAAAAAAAAGTTATTAAAAAATAGATGGTATAAACGAAATTTTATTATTATTTTCAATTTAGTGAATATTTTTTCTTGGTATATTTTAAATCTGAGAAAATCAACTAAAACTCATGAGTATCAGAGACTATCCTACCACCATCAACGATTATACATTCGCCATTAATATAGGAGGAGTCATTACTAACTAAAAATAAGGCAACATTTGCAATTTCATCAACTGTACATACTCTTTTTAATGGGTAAGTTTTTGATATACTATTAATCCACTCTTCAATATCATCAGGTGTACGGTCACCTTCAGAATTCGCAATTTTAACGAATCCGGGACAAATTGAGTTTGTACGGATTTGAGGTGCAAAATCAATTGCTAATGTCCTTGTTAAAGCATTTATTGCCGCTTTAGTTACAGGATATATACAAAAATTCTTTAAAACTTTAAAGGCAGCACAAGATGAAATATTTACGATAATTCCTCCACCACTTTTTAATATTAAGGGAATAGCAAATTTAGCAAATCTAAAATAACCATTTAAATTAACATCAATAATTTTTTTCCAATCATCTTCGGGTATATCAACAACATTCCTGAAAATATCCCCCTCATATGAAGCAGCACAATTAATTAATATATGTAATTCATTATACTTTTTCTCTGTAAGACTTATTGCGTCTTTTACCTCTTTGGTTTTAGAAACATCTGCCTTAATAAATATTCCTTCACCGCCGTTATCTATGATTTGTTCTATTGTCTTTTGTCCCATCTCTTCCAAAATATCGATCGCTACAATTTTAGCGCCCTCAGATGCAAATTTAAGTGCAATGGCACTCCCTATTGATGGACCTCCCTCTTTAAAACCTAATGCTGCTCCAGTAATTAAAGCAACTTTATTTTTTAGTTTCATAATTCTCCATAGAATTTTTATTAATTTAAATATACATAGAGTAAAAGAGCTTAAAATTATTTGAATTAAGTTTAAGAATTAAAAAATTTATTTAGAAAATTGGTTTATAACCCAATATTTATAGAAAAAAATTTTGAATTTTAGATTAAGCAGCTAATTTTTTGAGTAAAAATGCAAAGTTCTTCCCTAAATTCTGAAATGTAAGTTTTCCTTCTTTATCTTTATCCATATCTTGAGCGTTCATAACATTAGGATTTACTCCAAGGTTCCAATAACTAGAACCTACTATAAACATATGATTTATCCCGAAGAAGTAATTAATACTTGAATAAACATGTGTCGCTCCAGCTCTCCTTACAGAGACTACAGCAGCACCAACTTTATGTTTAAAAAGGTCTCCATTAACTTTACTTACAAGTCCTGCTCTCTCGATCAAAGATTTCATTCTCGCTGGTGTATCTGCAAAGTAAGTAGGGGCTCCGAGGATAATACCATCAGCTTCAATCATCTTTGCTAGATATTCATTTAATTTATCCGTTTTTACTGCGCATTGTTTGTCTCTATTCTGAGCGCAACGATAACAAGAAATACACCCTTGAATTTTATCCATGCCCATCCATATATATTCCACTTCAACTCCCGCTGCCTTCAATTCATCTATAACAATATTCAAACAAAAACGAGTATTACCTTCTTCCCTTGGACTTCCATTAAATACAACTACTTTCATACTATTAACCTAAGATTGCAAATTATTTTTCAATAATTATAGTATTCCTTTAATTTTTTTGTTAATTAAAAATCTATAAAATGAAACCTAATTTGGCGTTTTTCTAAGGAAAGAACTTATTTTTTTTTTAAAAATAGTTTCTCCATCCACGGTGGTAATAAAAAACCCCCATAAAACTCAATTGCGCTTGTTATAAGTAAAAGTCTTGCCAAGATCAGAATTACAATCGATATTCCACTTAAAATTTCTAAAATAGAACCAATTACAAAGGATAAAAAAGCTGCAAACAGTAATTTTCCTTTTAAATTGATTTCAGGAGTACTAGATCTTAAAGACTCACGCGCAAATAAGAATCCAGATATTAGAACAAGGAGTACAAGGAAAATTTGGTATACAGTCACAAAGATTTCATATTCTGCGTCAACTGGACTTGTCACTGTTCCAACTAAATTATAATCAATTAAAAGCAAGGAAAACAATACAATCTCAAAAAAAATCCCACTTACCCCAAAGATAAGTAATATAATTTTCTTCCTATCTCTATAGAGGAGATCTGTGAAGGCAATCATCCAAATGAATGCGGTAATTGGAAGTGGAGATGCACCAATTATGAAATAATATGGAGGAGCAGACTTGAAACCATCCCCACCTGTTATGAGGGCAACTAAAAAAGAAGAAGAACTCGCATACCACGATGAGACAATGCCAAGCCAAACAAATCCTACAAGTAATACAGTTCTATTTTTAGATTTTGGATATTTTGAAATGATTGTAAAGGCAATGAAAATAGAAATAATAACAAATATAAGACTAAATACTCCATTAAGAATTTCATCTGAAGTTAATTCCATAATTACCTTCCTTTTATCTAAATTAGAAAAATTTCTTTAACTAAATAAAAATATTCAACAAAAATAATAAATAATAATATATCACGCACTTATTAATAATATATAAAGGAAGATAACCATACTCATTGAATCTCATAATGGATAATCGCCCTGAGTTGCTTGCTCCTGTTCAAGATTGGAATTCATTAAAATTAATTATTAGCTTGGCTGATGCGGTATATTTTGGTGTAAAAGAGTATAACATGAGAATAAAAGCAAAAAATTTTGAAAAAAGTGAATTGAAAAAAATAGCTGAATTTTGTCATAGCCAAGAATCCCCTGTAAAAACATACTTGACTACAAATATACTAGTCTATGATTCAGAATTACAAGATTTAGAAAATCTCATTTCTGAAGCCAAAGATGCTAGAATTGACTCCATAATTGCTCATGATCTTGCAACAATTCAAATGGCTAAACGGAATAAAATTGATTTTCATATATCGACACAAGCGAATGTTTCCAATATAGAATCAGCTAGGTTTTATGAAGAACTTGGTGCTGAAAGAATTATATTAGCAAGAGAATTATCACTTAATCAAATTAAACTGATTAAACATCTATTAAATAAAACTAAAATTGAATGTTTTGTCCATGGTTCAATGTGTACTTCGGTTTCAGGACGATGCTATTTTTCTGCTACTATTTGTGACTCTGAAGAATATTCCGCAAATCGAGGTAATTGTGTGCAACCATGTAGAAGAGAATGGAGGGTAATAGATGATGAAAGTAATGAGTTTATCTATGATGGTCAAATGTTTCTTAATGCGAAAGATTTGTGTATGATCGAATATATACCTGAATTAATTGATGCAAAAATTGATGCTTTTAAGATAGAGGGGCGTATGAAGGATCCTCTTTACGTCAAAACGGTGGTCGAATGTTATAAGGAGGCTTTGGATTCAGTTTATGATAATACTTACACTAAAGAAAAAATAAGCAATTGGCTTGAAAGACTTTCACGAGTCTTTAACCGAGGTTTTCATACAGGATTTTACTTTAATAGACCAACTATAGAAGATATTGAATTAGAAAAAAGAGGGAATATATCACCATATAAGAAATCCTATATGGGAAAAATTCTTTCTTATGATGAAAAAAGTAAATCTGCTAATGTTTTGCTGGAAAGCCTAGAAGTTCCTATAAAATTAGGAGATGAGATCATTATAGAAGGATCCACTACCTATACGATTGAAACTATAAAAAAGATGATGTATAGAGGGAAAAAAATTCAAAGTATCTCAAGAAAAAGAAATACGGACGCTGTAAAATTTAATTTGCGTATAAACAAAGAAGTTAGAGCAAAGGACAAAATTTATATCATAAAAAAATGAAAACTTTTATTAGAAACAATGAATTTCGAAGAAAAAAGGAAAAAATTAGTAAATAATCTTAAAAATCGAGATTATCCTGTTTTAACTAAACAGGAAGTAATAAATGCGATGCTTACTGTTCCTAGACATCTTTTTGTACCCAAAGATGCTGAATCTTCTGCTTATATAGATTCACCTTTATCTATTGGATCAGGTCAAACAATCAGTGCTCCTCACATGAATGCCATGATGTGTGAATATCTTGAATTACAGGAAGGAGATAAAGTTTTAGAGGTTGGAACAGGTTCAGGATATCATGCTGCACTTTGTGCTGAATTGGTTGCTCCAAAAGGTTCAAATAATCCTGGTCACGTGTATACAATTGAGCGTCATAAAGACTTAGTAAAAAAAGCAAAGATTAGCCTTAAAGAAACAGGGTATGACGACCGAGTGACAGTAATACTTGGAGATGGTACCTTAGGATATCCCGAAGAAGCCCCCTTTGATAAAATTTTAGTAACAGCAGCTTCACCCAAAAAAATACCCCCACCGTTAAGGGAACAATTAAAAGATGGAGGAATTCTATGTATTCCAGCTGGATCTAAGAGTTTTGGTCAGGATTTATATATTATTAAAAAGCATGGAGAAGATTATGACTCAAAAAGAGTTACCGGTGTGAGATTTGTCCCGCTAATAGGTAAATATGGATTTGATTCTTAATACCCCCTATATCGATATCTTCTTTGTTTATTCGTTAACTTTCTTTTCTTTAAACAAGTTCGAATTTGATTCACATATTTAGATCTTTCAATACAAGATTTTAAGTAATCATCACAGCAATTCCAGCTTAAACAGTCATTTGCACTCCCATTATTTTCTCCCAAATCATATACACCTTATTTAAGAAAGAATTATATTATATTCAATAATAGCTAAGAAATTTAGGTATATCAATATTCGATTTATTTATTAACAGGAAATAGGGAGAGATTAATTACAATTTATAATTTCTTAATGTTTTAAATTTATATTTACTAGACTATTGGATATAAATAGTAGGATTAGGTCATTTTTTTCTCAAATTTTTTCTTTAATTTTTCTTCCATCAGTTTCTTTCTAACATTTCTAATATGCTCATTATTATCAATATTAATTTTTAAAGAATTACTAATATAACTCCAGCCATTTCGTTTCCCATCATGATTAGTTCCCATAGTCAATGAAACCTTTAATTTTTATATCTTCTTACTTTTTAGTAATACCTTAATATATTTAAAATGTAGTTAAACCGACGAAATTCTTACGAATATCGATAAATTTGTAAAATATAGGAAAATATAAATACTAAAAAATCTTTAATTCAAGGTGAAATTCAAAACTCTTTTCGCATTTAAGAAGAGGTGTTACATTAATTCCTTGATATATCTTCTGATAACCTTCTTCTGTATATACATAGGCGATAATTGGGAATTTATAAATTTTTACTGAATCTAATTCGTTAGAAATATCAAATTCTATATTTATATCGTAGGATTCATCATACGCTTTAAAATGTGTTCCTTCATATTGAAAAGGCTCTAAAAGTTCTAGCTCTTTATCACTATCCATTTCTAATTGATTACTTACCCATTGGAATTTATTTGCGTCACCATTAAAGAAAAAGGGAATATCAATAGCCACTTTTAAATGATTGATAATTCGTTGGAGAACTTCTTCCTTACCAGAAATTTCTTCGAAATTTACTCTTAATTTGATCTCAATTTCATTATCTTCTATATAAATATCTTTTGTAATTCTAACTGGATTTCTGTATTCTGAATCTGGGTCTTTTACATTACCTAGTTTTTCCATCTCTAAAATTGCTTTCTTTCCCTCTTTTTCATTACTAGTTACCGTAAAATTGCCATTTATAAAATTCCCAAATTCATAATATCTATCTGAATGTAATTGTTCAAGAGTTACATCATCATGTAAAAATCTCAAACGAAACATACTTCTCCTAAATCTATCAACTAAAACTTCCTCTGTCTCCAATTTTTTACTTTCATGATAAGCTTCAGGCCATCTTGTTAAAGTATTTAATAGATTATATGATTTTGGTTTATAATCTAACTCAAAAAGTGTACCACCATCATTAGGATCGATATAAAGATTATAAATGTCTGATTCAATAACATATTCAGTTTTAGAATCTTTACTGAAATCAAAAGGAGTGATGTATATATATGAAGTTAAGTCTGGATTAATGATTGCGTTGATTGTATCGATTAATTTCTCTGCATTTATTAAATGGGTATAAACGGAAAATCTTAGGAATTGCAAATAAACTCCTCCAAATAAGCCATGCCAATAACAGTCATTACATTGAGCTTTGTATATCTCATCCCACGCGTCATTTATTTTATATAAGATAATGGATATAATGTTATCATCCTGAACATTTAATAAATTCTCTTCAGCATTAATGAGTTTTTCTCTCACATAAAGCATTTTTTTGTGCATAGTATTGGATTCAGGATACTTTACAAGGAAATATCTCCAAAAACCGCCTTTTAAAAATTGATATATTTCACTTTTGGTAGTATCCTCTTTCAAATTCTTTCTAATCCTTTTAAAATTCTTGCGAATGTAAGTTGGGAGCACCCACTCTTCCATTTTATCATAACTTGCTGTGGGAAGATATATTAAACTTTTTGCAGGGAATTTATCCATATATTCTGTAAGTGTTAAGGATTTTATCCATTCATTAGACGCAACTTGCTCAAAAAAAGCGGGTATAAAGGGTTTCCCTTCATCCCCATCTTCATGACCCTGCCCCTCTACATAACAAATTTGATGAGTAGTACCCCACACACCCATTTTTTCGGCATCAGATATTAATAACGCAATTCTATCGCCCTCTTCATTAGCCATTTTCTTTAAATAATCAATTGACATATAAGTAGGTTTCCAAGGTGTTAAATATCTTAATTCTTCATTGATTGGAAATATTCTTAATGTTTTACCTTCGTCTTCGGTAACATATGAATAGAGAGTTTCTTCTTCTGTTATTCCTGTTGATCTAAAATGATTATCATCTACAATTACGTATTTGAGACCAACATCATTTAAAAAAGAGGGATAATCTGGTTCCCAAACCCGTTCTGATAACCACGCTCCTTTTACATCTAATTCAAATTCGGTTTTTATTAAATCTGATAATTTTTTCATTTGGGCTATTTTATCTCTATATGGAATAATTGCAAACATTGGTTCATAAAAACCACCACCAATTATCTCTATTTGTCCCCTTTTTGCCATGGTTTTTAATTTTTCTATGAATTCAGGTTTGTTATCTAAAAGCCATTCCAACAAATTGCCCGAAAAATGTAATGTAATTTTAATATCAGGAAATTTGAAAATATTATCAATTAAGGGCTCATATGATTTCTTATAGACATCTTCGTAAATGAAATTGAATTGATCGACTGGCTGGTGAAAGTGAAACAGTATTGGAAGATTTATGCTTTTTTCCTCATCCATTTAATTCACATCTCTCCTAAAATCTGGAATTTAAAAACTTTGAGCAATTTATGAGTTTTTAAGATTATTTAGAATACTTATTTCAATATAAATTGAAATTTAAGATTATAAAGAATCATAAATTTAAAAAAGGATCTAGACCTAACTGTTTTCCTTTTGGATCCTTCTTATACATAATATGATGTTGATCAATAATAATTTTAAAATTCATTCGATTTTAGGTAATGAGTTGATATACCACAGTAGTACCAAAGGCTTTTAAGGAACGATTACTTCATTATCCATTTATGTAAAAATCTATGAATAACTGGATTTTTAGATAAAATATTTAAACTTTTTAAATCTATTCATAACTTAGAAATTCTAATCTTCTTTATACAATTTCGTTTTTGGAAAACATAAAGAGAAGAGGATTTGAAATCATGAATAAATTAAATTTAACAAAAAGCTTAGTTGCTACATTAGTTGTACTTTTTATTTTTATTCCATTGATTTCTAGTTTCACAATAATGATAAAAGCGCCTCAAATTAAAGTGGAGGAAACAAGTGATTTAAATATCTCACAAGCTGAAATTTTTGACGGTATGTTTATCAATTATACGTTTGATGTTGAGGGCATGATTATTAATTCAGGATTCAGTTATGAACATCATTCTGGGAGTAGTTTCAATGTTTCATGGTGGCTTGAGGGTTTAGGAACTAATAGATGGGTAGAGGATGATACAAGTCGTCTAATTAGCATGTCAGGTGCCTTTGATAATGGTTCACATTCCCCGCTATGGATTTTTACAGATTCTGATCTTTATGATCTAGTGCCAATTTCAGTAGCTGATGAAGGAGACCATATTTTTAGCATAACAAAGGAAGAGATTTTTAATATTCCTGGATTTGGTTCAATAGGAGTATGGCAATTAGAAGATGTATCTTTTCCTGAAGGGATCGTATGGTATGAAAAAAGTACGGGGATTTTAATTAAAGGATTTTTTGATTATTCAACAGGAAATTATTCTCTTGATTTTTTAAATACTAATGCTGTTTTTAGCAATGTACAACCAATTTGTGGATTATTTGAAGGATTATTCATGAATTATACTATGTCTTCAGTTCCGATGAGTTTCCCTGCGACTATTACTTATACAGGTAATTCTATTAATTCTTATAATAACACTATAGAAATGATGGGAATGCCTGGTGGTGGTTGGACTGTAGATGCAATTACAAGAATAATGTCTAATGTAAACGGTACTGGATTGGATTTTAGCCCTGGTCTATATACTCCATTTTGGATATTGACTAATGTAAGTATAAATGATTTTGTTATGATTTCTGTTGACGGGGAAGGAGATCACCTTTTCCAAGTCGAAGAAAGCCTAAATCTGGAATTTGGCAATTTTGGAGCTATAAGTGCATGGAAACTTGAAGATTTGACTGAACCGGGCGGATATGCGCTATATGAAAAGAATTCAGGAATATTAATAAATTCCACATTCGTTTATGATAGTGGAGCATATAATTATACCTTCATATTAACAGCTACCAATGCTAATTTTGGATATTTGCTACCACTTACTTTCTATTTATCTTCAGATGCAACTGAACCAGATAGAGATGGGATTTTTAATTTAGAGTGGACAATTGCTGAATTTGCTAAAAATTACACTGTATATGAATACTCAAGCTATATTTCAGAAATAAATGGTAGTTTGACAGTAATAGTTAATGAAACCACTGAAATAACTTATCACCGAAGCGGATATAGTAATGGAATCTATTTTTTCATTGTAGCAGCAAAAAATAAGGCAGGTATCACTTTATCTAATGTATTTATGGTTACCGTTGATATATCAGCATCTTCAGCATCAAAGGGAATTCCGGGATATAGCGTAACCTTCTTAATATTAGCAGCTTTAAGCATTTCTATGATATGGATTAAGAAAAAGAAGATGCTTCGTAGAATAAAATAATTATAATAAATCTTCACTTTTTTTTTCATTTAATAAATTTTTCAGAAGCTTATAAAAATAGACAAAACTCTATGAACTCACTTTTTTATTGTAGATAAATATAAGTAAAAGATTTTTACTGATAAAAGATAAGTAATTATATAGTGTAAATTGAAAAATGTGGTTCTTATGATTGAATACTTTGATAAAAATGTAATTCAAGGAGTCTGTAATTCAAATGAATTTAAAGGATGGCTCCTCTCAAGAAGATGGTTTGGAGATAAATCATCTCTCTCAAATTTAGAATTCGATGTTGAGATTAATTATTTTGAGACGATAGCAGACAGAATTTTTTTAAATATAATTGAAGTTAAAACCTCTAATTATTCTAAAAAATATTTTTTACCATTAATCTATTATGAGAAAATTGAAGAAATTTTAGAACCCATAGAAAATATTAAAGAGATTATTGTTAGATTTACTGAAAATACATTTAGTAAGAAATTAGCAATGACAATTGGAAATGAACAAAAAGTTATTACTCTGAATTTTATGGAAGCAGAATTTACCCTATATTTTTGGAGAAAAATGTTATTTGATACAGCGGTTTCTGAAAAATTTCCAACATTAGACATGGAATTAACTCTATACACTAATCAATTCGAGGATGAGATAAATATGAAAAAAGTACAAAATCTAATAGAAGC
>JBHLOJ010000108.1:0-11513 GCA_048940605.1 Promethearchaeota archaeon | reverse complement strand
TAATTCTTTTGATATTTTTAAAATTAAAATACACTTAATAAATTAGAAAAATTGTTAATAATATTGATATAAAAAAATGGTAAATATTGATTAGCATTGTGGGGAAAATTGGCGGCCCTCGAGGGGAATCGAACCCCTATCCCTCCGCAGGATAACTGGGTTTGAAGCCCAGTGTCAGAGACCACTCCAACCGTCAAGGGCCCTGGCTATTTAAAAACCTTGGAAACAGATTCTCCATTTTCGAATAATGCATTTGCTTTTTGCATAAAAGAGGGAATATCAATTTGTTGGGGGCATTTTTCAAGACATTCTCCACATTCTATGCATAAAGTGGCAGCTCCTTCAACCTCTTCGCCCTCAGCCTTCCTTTTTTCTAAATCTTTATCTGTTTTTGCCATCCTACCATAGAAAAAAGCTATTCTAGGTTTACCCCTATCACCCCAGTAGTAAAGATCATTTACCAATCTAAGAACATTGGGGATATTAACCTCATTAGGACATGGAAGACAATATCCACAACTTGTACATGGTACTATTACATAATTAGTATACGCTTCACGCAATTCGGAAATTGTTTTTAATTCTTTCTCTGTTAGAGTATTTATTCCTGAATTTTTCGCAGATTCGACATTTTCCACAACTTGTTGCATAGTACTCATCCCACTTAATACTACTGAAACTTCTGGATGGTTCCAAACGAATTGTAAAGCCCAATCGGGCATACTTCTCTCAATTTCAGATTTATCAAGAACTTCCTTAATTTCTGGTTTTCTATCCAATACATTGTCGGGAATTGCTAGCTTCCCTCCACGAATTGGTTCCATAATTATCAGAGCAATACCTTTACTGCCTGCATATTGCACTCCTTTAGTCCCAGCTTGATATTTAATATCAAGGTAGTTATATTGAATTTGACAGCAATCCCAATTATAATAGTCGATAATTTCTTTAAATGCATCATAGTTGTCATGAAAAGAAAAACCAATGTATTTAATTAAGCCCTTTGCTTTGGCTTCTTCCATTTTTTTGATTAAATTCAGATCTTTAATCTTCTTTAATCTATTTCTATTTAATCCATGAAAGAGATAAATATCAGGATGGGTTTGTAATCTTTCAATTTGTTCATTGAGAAATTTATCAAAATCTTCTGCTTTTTTTATCATCCAGACTGGTGATTTAGTTGTGAGATGCACTTTTTCACGGTATCCTTCCTTTAAGGCTTTTCCTACAATAATTTCGCTCTGTCCATTATGATAAGGATAAGCAGTATCAACATAATTCACACCATTGTCAATTGCATATCGTATCATCTTGATTGCTTCTTCTTCATTTACTTCTAATGGATTGAAAACTGGTAATCGCATAGCTCCAAATCCGAGAGCAGAGACTTCCCAATCAAGTGAACCCATTTTTCTATACTTCATAATAATCACTTTTATTGTTTTTGATATAATTAATGCAAAAAATAAATTATTCTAATTGAAGTTTATTTTTTATTTATATTAGTAAAAATTAATGTGTAGATATTTCAATTTCTTAAAATTTAATCTCTTTAGAGCAGATCTAATTTAAATAATGATTTACTAAATTTGAACTGTTTTTCTTTTTATAAACAAATAACTGCTATTTTCTTAAAATAAAAAAAAAAAATGGGAAAATAATATGAGTAGTGATGCAGATCTCACAACCACATTAGATTTATTTGAGTGTCCATTTTATTCAGCTTGTCCTCTTCCTAAGATAAGGTTTCTATGTAGAATTCCAGAATGTAAAACCTGTTCAGAATATTTTGCTAAATTAGAAAAAATAAAATGAAAATGATTGTATTTTTTTCACTTATGCATTCAAACATACATAAAATCAATAGTTTAAATACTGATGTCTTCTTATTATTTCATCCAACGTAGGTCTTCTTGCTTTAGTTGACCCGATTTGAATATTATAGACTAACTCAAGGAAATGTGTGATTAAAAAGGCAGTAGCACCCCAGATAGTATATAATTGTCCATTTTCTTCGTTAAAATAATTAAAATAAAAAACAGGATATTGTTCATCAGCTACATTAAATTCTTGTTCTGTGAAGTTAGTTTTATTTATAAAGAAATCAATAGGCACTTTCAAGATTTTTTGAACTTCTCTCTCATCTCTTTTTAGCTTTTGGTTCTTACTTATAACTCCTAGAAATGGGGTAACAATAAATTTCGAAATGGTAGGAAAATCATCTAAACATCCTATAATTCTAACATTTTCTCTAGGTACACCTATTTCTTCCTCAGTTTCTCTCAAGGCTGTATCTTTCAAAGTTTTGTCCAATTCAGGTTCGAATTTCCCTCCGGGAAAAGACATTTCACCCCTATGTCTTGTACCTTCATTTGAACGGTGGATTAAAATAAGTTCATAAGGTCTATTTATGTGGGGGATTATTGAGAAAAGAACTGCTGCTTTTGTAAAGGAGCTATCATTAAGAGAAGTCCTTGATGGAGAATCGCAGGGATGAATCTTCTTCTTTATTAGATTTTCGTTGAAATTCAAGTTATTCTATATTACAAAAATTTAAAATTATTTGAAAATCATAATATTTATTCCTAAAAAAGTTTTTATCAATTGTAAAATCATGAAACTACCTAAGGAACTTAGAGACAAAAGAGATATAGGAGGAACGGGTAAAAATAGAAAGTGTTCTGTAAAAGATTGTAATGAGAATGCGATTCGTTCCCTCTCAGAAAATGCATGGAAGAATTATGTAGAAAAAGCAGGATTAAAACTTAAAAATAGTTCCAATCGTAAAATTTATTTATGTAAACCTCATTATAGTCAATCTAATAAATTTAGAAAGGTACAAGAGAAAAATTTCCAAAAGAAAGGTTTTCTAGATAATTCTACTTCTCTTAAAAAAGGAAAGTGGGAGTATTAAGGAATTCCTGCCATTTCCTCATAAAGAGCATTTATCATAGTATGCTGATCATGTACTATCCCTACTGCCAATAGAGAAAGTGCTATAATTAGAATTATAATGGCAATTATCTTGTTTCTCATGTTTATCGAATTTTAAAATATTAGCTAATAAAAATAGTTTATCTAAAAATTTATTTTGATAATTCTTCTAATGTTTTAATTTTAGTATCGATTTTCTTCAATCTTAAATCAAAATCTTTATCTTTTTGTTCATATTGCTCTTCTGTAATTTCTTTTGCGTGAAATTGGCCTTTATTAAGTTTGCGCTCACTAGATAACTCTGCTTTTTCTAATTTTAAGTCTTGAATCCATAGTTTCATACCAATTATTAAATCTTCTCTTTGTGCTTCCAAATCTAATTTCTCTTGTCTATATTTTTCTCTTAATTTCTCAAATGTCTCTTTATCTACTTTATGTAATTTATGTTCGCGACTCAAATTTTCAAGCTGAAAAACTTTAGTATCTATATCATTGCTAATGCGTTGAACAATGAAAGGCTCTTCTAAATTCTGTTTAATTACAGCTTCCTTTTGTTTCATTTCGTCTATGAGTGTTTTAACTGCTTCGAGTTTTATATTGACTTCATTCTTGAAGGCATTATCGTATTCATATTTAGGTTCCTTAGTTAATTTTGAAATTTCATTTAGTTTCTCGATTAAAACCTTTTTATTTAACTGGATATCATTATATTCAATATAGTATACCATTTGTTCTTTGACATCTTCGGGAAGAGGTTTTAGATCTTCTTTTTCTTTTGGTTTCTTTGATTTCTTTTTAATTGTTTCTTCTTCTTCCAATTCTAATATTTCTTTATCTTTTTCTTCTGCTATTAGTGGTTCTTCTATTGGTTTTTTTTCAAGTACTTCCTTTTTCTCTTCTTTCTTAGTATCTTTGATTTCAGCCTTTTTTTCCTTTTTTGGGATATCTGTAAGAAGCGGTTTCCCACAAATGATACAAAATTTGTCAGAATCTTTTACTGGATTTCCACAGTAAGGACAAAATTTTCCCATAAGCTCCACGTAAAATAGTTATTTTATATTATATTTAAAATGAAATTTATAAATATAATTAATCGAGTCCAATTTTTAAACATTCTTTAACATTTTAAATTAATGAAAGCTATCTGGTCATCCTAAATAATTTAAAAATTTTTTATAGAAAATGTAATTTATAGCCTTTTTGCATTTAGATATTCCTCACGTTTCGCTTCACGGATCTTTTTTGAATTATCTAAGTTATATTCTCCTGGAATGAATATAACCTGTTTTGTTTTGACAGCTTCCAAAGACAAACGAACTACATCCTCGGCTGCCATCCATGCTTTTTTAGGAAACCAATCTCGCTGAAAGCCTCTCATTGAATCTGTGTCATGAAACTCAGAATATGTGAATCCTGGGCACAAACTTTGAATATAAATGTTAGTATCTTTAATTTTATTTTGTAATATTTCACTGAAAACTGCGAGTGCTGTCTTGGTAGTTGTATACATTACCCCCATTTTACTTTTATTAACTGCAGCTGTAGATGAGGTATTAATAATGACTCCTCGATCTCTTTTTATCATACCTGAAATAGCAGCGTGGCAAAACATTACTGCACTTGTCAAATGGACATTAATCATATTTATATGTTCTATTATGTCAGTTTGTTGGAAAGTTTTATTAATTCCATAGCCAGCATTATTTATAAGGACATCAAGATTTTCGATATCTTGGATTTTGGAAACAATTTTATAATTATCCTCTAGTTTTGATAAATCTCCAACAAAAACTTCAACCTTAATTGAAAATTTCTCATGCAATTCTTGACTCAAATTTTCAAGTCTGTTTTTTCTTCTAGCAATTAGAATCAAATCAAAACCCTGTGAAGCTAATTGACTAGCGAATTCAGCCCCTATTCCGGCAGATGCACCTGTAATTAGTGCAATTCCGGGATCCTCCCATCCCATGAAATTTTCTTTATAATCCATAGGTTAATCATCTTTTTTATGGTCTAATTTTAAAGATTAAAGGATAGTATAAAAAGGCTATTAGAAATTTAAATTTATTATAAATAATTCTCTGTTCTTTCGATCCTAAATTTGGAATTATTTTAAAAAAAAGGAATTTATATCCTTCATCATTTTCTTAAATAGAAAAAGATGGATATTAGTAAGAAAATTCCTGTACATATTGGATTATTTGGCCATATAGATTCGGGGAAAACAGCAATCGCGGAAGTACTATCGGTCATCAAGTCTACAGCCGGTCTTGATGCTCATCCTCAAAGTAAAGAAAGGGGTATTACAATAGATATAGGTTTTACTAGTTTTATTCTTGAAGATTACCTTATTACGCTTGTGGATGGTCCTGGACATGCTGATCTTATTAAAATTAGTGCCTCATCTGTGGAAATAATTGATTGTGCCTTAATTGTTATCGATATAAATAAGGGTCCTCAAGTACAAACTGGAGAGCATATTATTATGGTCGAATCCCTTGGGATTGATAAAATAATTGTAATCCTTAATAAAATTGATCTTTTCTCAGGAGATATTAATAATGAAATAGAAAAGACACGGAATTTTTTTAGAACAACTTCATATGGCCCTAATGTGCCAATATATCCTGTTTCTGCAAAAATTAACACTGGTTTTACCCAATTAAAGAATGGAATTTTAGACATTATAAAATCAATAGAATTAAAAAGGGATACTGAAGGAGATGTTATCATCCCCATAGATCATCATTTTCCAATTAAAGGTATAGGGGCTGTTCTAACTGGAACTTTATTAAGCGGTAATTTAAGATTAAATCAGAATTTAGATATTTTGCCGATAAAATCTTCAGGTCGGGTCAAAAATATTCAAATTTTCCATCAAAACGTTGATTCTGCTAAAGCTGGTGACCGAATAGGAATCAATGTAAAAGGGGTAGATGTAAATAATATCTATCGCGGTTGTTATGCAACAAACAACCCAAGTGTATTTGATTATTGTGATATTATTGAAATTTTTGTAAATAATAATAAACTGTTTAAGCCAAAAACCCATTTTGGAACTCAAGTTCATATTACGATCGGTATGTTTACGACAGTAGGTATGATTTATCCTTTTTATGAGAAAGATCTTAAAAAAATTCAATCTACTGTTTCAAACAAGGATAAGGGATTTAAGGCATTAATAATTTTGAAACAAAAAGTTTTAGTAAGAAAAGAAAGAACGATAATGCTTTTAAGTCGCTTAGATTTACCTCCTACAACCCTTAGGATCTTAGGATCAGCAAGAATATTAAGTATTCATAAAGAACCTCCACTCTTTTATAAATACAAGGTTAAAAAGGGAACTATTAAGAATCCAGATCATTCTCAAGGCATAATCTGCACAGGATTAGCTCAAAGTGTTATAGGTGCTAAAAAGATTATAGGCAAAAAATTGGAACCTCCTTTTGACCGAGTTTTAAATACATTCGGTACTAAAGGAAATGTTATTATAGGAAAAGAAACTAATGAAACAGAAGTAAAAACGGGAGATCCAGTTTATCTAAAGGAGTTAAGAAGTTTTCATCTAAAAAATATTTAAATTCTTAAAAATCATTATAATTATATTAGAGGTATTAAAATTGGAAAAAGCTAAAGATTCTGAAATTGAAATCAGCCAGGAAATTTTGGATGAGTTAATGAGAGCTCTAGAACAATTAGAGAGTTCTACGGATTTAGAAGGAACTGCTATTGTTTCAAAAACGGGATTGCGAATCGCCAGTTCGGAAACTGCTGATGTTGTCGCGGATATCTATAGTGCAAGTCCAGCAACATTAATTTCTCTTGGTGAAAAGATTAGCCAAGGATTACAACAAGGTGAGCTTAAAGATGCAGTTATTAGAGGAGCTAAAGGGTATACAATAATATTAGTAGGTGATGCAGATAATGATTTTATGTTATTTACAAACTGTAAAAAAGGATATAAATTAGGATATTACTTCCATAAAATTAGAAAATCTTTCAAGGCTTTGGAACCTGTGTTAAAGAAAATCCAAGCCAAAGCAAAGAGATATTAACTTACTCCTTTTTATTGAAAAACACTCTTTAAAAAAAAATTCTAACCATATACCCATTTAACAGTATCTCCGTCTTTTAAGTTATACTTGTTCGAAGCTGCTTTTGCAAAGTCACCATTAATAGAATAACGCCAGTTTCCGTGAATTCCATCTATCTCTTCCACAAGAAAGCCCATTTCCCCATAATCTTTATATTCAACTTCACACCAATTATTTAATGCATCGAATGCTGTGGTATTATAGTCAGTTAACTCTAGGTTTTCCAATGTTTTTATTGTTCCATTTCCATATTCAACAATTAAGGTTATATCTTGAACTTCTCGTAAGGGTTCGTTTACCTCTGCAATCTCTATACTAGATGAAAATATGAAAAATGAACCAAAACTAGCAAATGCCAAGATTATTACTAAAACAAATTTATTATATTTCTTGAATTTAGTATTAAATTTTGAGACAATTAGAGATGCTGACATTAGAACTATACTAATCGAGATAATAACTATATACGGAAGGAATTTCAAGAATAAGTTATCTGATGGAACACTTTCTTCTCCGCTTGGTTCCCAAGGGATATAATCGTCAAGGATCATTTCAAGTAAATAACTTCCAACAGATGTCTTAGCCCATAATAATAGGCCAGTCCGCTTTTCATAGATCATATAAGTTTTTTGACCTCCACCAATTTGATCAAAGGAAATTTTAATAGTTAATTGTGTTTCTTCTACAGAAACTAACCCATTTACTACTCCTGACGCTTGTTCTAATGCTAAATTCTTTACTTTTGTTAAATTGTTGATTATCTGTAGAAGAAATCCAGGTTGAAAGTTATTATATCCAAGTGTTAGACTCCAAGCAAGTTCACTACTAGATCTATTTACCAATGTAAAATTAGTTAATAAGATACCTGAACTGTTTTCTAATATTTCTATATCAAACCAAGGAATAGGATCCTCGATAATATTACCCCAATCAAAAGGATCTTTATTATAAAAACCGGTTAAATTAAGATAAATTTGCCCACCTGCACTAGATTTCCAATTTCCTTCAAATCCTAATGTGAAATTATACCAACCGGCCGATCCCCCAAAATGAATGACATTATAAATAAAACTATCATCTAAAGTGAAGTTTAATGATTTTATTTCAAGCAGATAACCAAAAACACTTGTTTTTGCCCAAACTAGCAAGCCTGTCCACTTATCATATATCAGATAAGTTTTTTGATTTCCGCCAATTTGATCAAAACCAATATAGAAAAAATTATAGGTTTCTTCTATATTAACTTCTCCCTCAAGATCATATTCTCCTCCAGGATCCGCTTGACTTAAAGCAGAATCTTTTATATAGGTTATATTTTCATTAGGGATTAAAAATCCTGGTTGAAATGTGTTATACCCAAGAGTTAAAGATCTCGAAATTTCACTATTAGACCTATTATCCAAACTGAAATTAGTATTAAGTATTCCAAGATTATTTTCCAGTATCTCAATATCTAACCATGGTATTGGATCTCCAAATAAATTACCCCAATCAAAAGGATCTTTGTCATAAAAGCCTGTTAAATTGATTTTAATTTGCCCACCTGCATTAGATTTCCAATATCCTTCAAATCCTCCTGTAAAATTATACCAACCTACTTCACTACTAAATTGAGTTACATTATATACATAGGTTCCATTTATGTTTATTTCTTGAGAATATGTAGTAGGAATACTAGCGTCAGCTTTTACAATTGGAATGGAACTCTGGAATAGAATTTGCATTAAAACTAATAATCCAACAATAGACAATAATTTGGTACTTTTCATATTATATTCATGATCTATTTTGACAGTAACGTCGGAAAAAATAGGATAACTTTCCTTATTGTATCATAATTTTCCTTCTTTTTAAAAATTTTGGATTAACCTTAAGATCTATATTCATTTAGACTACGAGTTATCTTTCTAATCTAAATTATGATAATTATCTTCAAATGATTTAACTTAATAAGTTTAAAATTATTCAATTCTAAATTTTAAATTATCATTTATATTTTAAGTGAATATTATTATAATTGGATGAAATTATCTCAATTGTTTATAGATATTAGTACAAATAGTTTGAATTAAATTGAAATCATTTAATTCATGGACATTTCCTATTAATGTTAGACAAAGAATATTAAAATTCATACATATTGTAGTTATTTTATCTCCTCCAATTGTTCCATTAAATAATGGTCTAGCGTAGATTTCTTCGCTAGTTTTCTTAGAAGAAGTCAAAAAACTTATTGTTTCTGGAATATATTCAGAACAATCATAAGCTTTATCAAAGATTTTTGAATATAAAATTTTTCCTAGCATATCAACTAAGGAAATTTGCTTTATTCTAGGATCAAATTTTAAAACTTCAAACTGTTCAATGATCTTTTTAGGTTTTTTAATATACTTCTCAGACTGTTTGAAAAACTCTAAAGAATGAAGATCTTCTTCAAAATCTTCAGATAATTCGTATTGTCTCACAATGAGAATCTTGACCCGTGGCTCTACTAGTAAAATCTCATTACGTACTGTAGTAAGTAGTATCCAATTCAAGTTTTCATTAAGATTAGTTTGATACAATAATTTTGCAGAATTCATAATAAGAGGTATTAAAAAACTTATTTTCTCTTTGTTTACATAGTGCTTGGCATGAATATAGAAGATATTACCTCCTTTTGGTTCTAGAAAGATAACTGCCTTTAAGACTCCCCCTTCATCGACTTTTATTAAATCACTTCCTATGACGTCTAATCCAAACGACTTTACAATATTTTCCATATAAGTATCAAATTCTTGAAAATGCGAAATTAATCCTGAAAATTCCTTATTTAGATTGTCTTGAAAAGTTGAAGTAAACTTCTCCATAATCTCATGAAGTACAGCGTGCAATAATTCAATTAACTCTTCACTTTTGGTTGTAATAACAAAAGTTAGTTTTTGAACTAATTTATCATGTTTTTCAAAAATAATTTGAGTTTCTTTAAGCTTCATAGATTGAATATCCTCCCCTCGCTCAACAGTAGCAAAGCTATTTAATGCTGTTAAAAATCCACTAAGTAAATCTTCCTTACCGTTACTCACATAACCCTGTGGATGCCAATTATACAATAATGCTCCAGTTTCGTTAATAATTAACAGATCTTCAATCATATAATATATAATCTATGCTTTAATCTAAATAAATTTGTTTACTCCTTTATCTTACCATCAGTTACAAAATACGATACATACGGAATTCAACTGTAAGATTTAAAATTACTTGCTAGATTTGATAATTCATATTATTATTTTAAAAATAAGTTAAAAAGAAAAGAAAATGTCTGAAGAATTTGATGATTTTGAACAATATTGGTTAAATAAATTTTCAAATAATCTTCATCGATTAGCTGGGGAGGGTATAAAGGAAGAAATCATGAAAGGAAGTGAAAGCTTTTCAGATGCTACAAGTAGAAAAGAAATAATAACTTGGTCTCAAAAAGCCATAGAGAAGCTCGAATTACTTGTTGATGAAGAGAAACGTATTGACATTATGACAAAATGCGCTTGTCAATACCCTAAGCAAGACCTACAAGATATTAAAAAAAAATATGAAGAAACTGGGGATATAGATTTAGCTCATAATATGCTTCAAGAAAAATTTGAATTGTTCCTTATAGATAATCTTAAATTAAATAAGGAAGATTTTAATTTTGTTGTGAATAAAGGATGGGGTTTAGCAGGAGTTAAGCAGGATAATAAAATTATTGCCACTAAAATACCTAAAAGTGGATATTTTATCGAATATATGAAAGAGTCAAATCCTGAAAAGAAAAAGATGTATTATTGCCACTGCCCGAGAGTAAGAGATGCTTTAAAAACAACTAAATCAAGATTATCTCCTACTTATTGTTATTGTGGCGCTGGTTTTTATAAGGGTATCTGGGAAGAGATTCTACAGAAACCAGTTAGAGTCGAAGTTTTGGAATCTGTATTGACTGGAGGAGATCTTTGTAAAGTAGCAATTTATTTACCAGAAAGCTGATCTTATTGTTAGGATTTAAAATGATATTAATAATAAAATCTTAATAGAGAGTATGAAATTTAATGACGATGATCGATGAATGTATATTAGAAGATGACAAAAAAGCTGATGTACCTGCATTTATTTTAGAATTTTTAATGATTAAAAACAAGAAATAAATTGACATAACTGTCATAAAAAATAGGACAACATTCCTATAAATTTTTAAAATTTAACATATTTATATATATAGTTCTTAAATACCAACATTTTTGAGAGAATTTTATTGGAAAATTTAAAAACACGTCCTATAGGAAAAACTAAAGAAAAAATTGACTTTTATGATTTAGCCGAACAAATACAAGATATATCAGTTAAAAATAGTAAATCAGGAATAAATGAGTTAGAAAAAGAAAATCATACAGTTTGGCTTGAGAAAAAATCTTTTCGAATTACCTTAATTAGCACATTTACAGCATTAGCAATTGTATTGGGATACTT
>JBHLOJ010000205.1:0-2867 GCA_048940605.1 Promethearchaeota archaeon | reverse complement strand
TATAATCATGATGTCTTACCAAAAAATGTAGATTCCTTCTGTAAAGGTTTTAAATAAAGAAAATTATCTTGTTATAACTAATCACTCTTTTTATTTAGAAACTCAGTAAAAATTGATGATAGAAGAGTTAATGGGAAAGGACTTTCACAAAGTTAAACATTTGTTTGAAGAGAGACCTTTTATAGAAGGATTAAGACGTACACTAGAAAATCCTTTTCCTAAACATATGGTAGTGGACAATAAAGACGATCCCCAAACAGCAGTGATTGTAATTTTTCGGAAAAAAACCTCATATTAATTTATTAGAAAATATTTTAATGAGTATTATGGAAAAACATCGAGTAGCTATCGGTCGTTATAGAAAAAAGACTACATCTCTCAGAAGGGTTGTAGAACTCTCTGGAGCATTTGATAATCTTAAAGGAAATGAAAAAGTCTTCTTAAAACCTAACATTGTATTTTGGTCTCCTATTCCGGACTATCCTCCCTATGGAGTCGTAACCACTTCACGAATAATGGAAGACACAATCATTTTACTTAAAGAGCGTGGTATTAAGGACATAACAATTGGGGAAGGTACTGTTACGATGCACCTAAAGGATGTTAAAACAATACAACATGCGTTTGAAGCTTTAGGATATAATAGATTCAAAAAAAAATATGGGATAAATCTAGTTAATGTTTTAGAAAGACCATTTGAAAAATTAGATTTGGGTGATGGTATTAATTTAAATTTTAACGTTGATGCATTAAATAGCGATTTAATCGTTTCTGTTGCAGTTCTCAAAACTCACAGCCAAGCAAAGGTTAGCTTAAGTTTAAAAAATTTAAAGGGTTTAATTGATATCCCTTCACGGAAGAAATGTCATACTCCAGATGCTGAAAATGATTTAGATTTTTATCTATACCACTTACCAAAGAAACTACCTCCTGTCATCTCGATTATTGATGGGATCTATACAAATGAACTAGGTCCAGGATATGATGGTAATATGAGAAGAAGTAATATTTTAATATCTTCTTCAGATATACTTTCTGCTGACAAAGTTGGTGCTATGGTATTAGGATATGATCCTTCTGATGTGTCTTATTTATCCTATTATGCTCAAGAAAATAATCGTCCTATAGATCTTTCAGATGTTGAGGTTGTTGGAAAAACAATTGAGAGTGTACGTGATCCTCATAGATATCAATTCCCATATACTGATGATCATACTCTTCCAATCGCACTTTCTAAACAAGGTGTTAAAGGATTATCTTATCGTCAATATGATAATACTACATGCACTTATTGTTCTATACTTACAGGTTTGCTACCAATTGCTATCACCTATGCTTGGAATAGTTCAGAAGGAGACCCCTGGGATGACGTTGAGGTAATTATGGGAAAAAGAATGAATCCAACACCGGGAAAGAAGAAAACTATATTACTCGGTCAATGTATGGTTAATAAGCATAGAAATAATCCAGATATTAATGAAATGATCCCGATAAAGGGTTGTCCTGTAAAAGCAGAGAATATTGCAAAAGCTTTCCAACAAGCGGGAGTTAATCTACATCCAGATTTTTTTCCAAATCTTGATAATATACCACGTTTTTTTGGATTACCATATAAGCATCGCTTTAATGAATTTCAGATGTCGCACTTTAATGATGAAATTATTGATGAAACAGTCCCAACTATTGATGAAATTGGAGTTAGTCAATTCTATCTTGAAAATGAGATACCAGAAAAACAAGCTAAATTCGATGTTAAGTTTTTTGGTTTGGTTGGAGAAAAAAATACAAATGCCATCAGTAAGATAACCGTGGAAGGCCCAAAAGAGTATGAATTTCAGTTTAAAAACCAGCCATATTCAGATAAAAACCGTAATGGATATATTGTTGATAATTATAATCGTCAAATGGTCTACTATCGAGCAGTTGATAGAAACGGATTTTTAGAAGAAGGTGAATATAAAATTACAGTCGATTATTGGAATGGTGAATCACGGTCTCAATCCCGTATTCTTAAGACTAATAACACTCTTTTAAAGAGTTATTTAAAAGTTAAAAACAATATAATCTTTTCTTCTGAGGAAAAACCTAAACTTCAGGGAGATCCACGTATTTATGTTAATATAAAATGGACAACTCTTAAGAAGTTAGGAGGAGTAGACGCCTATTATGTTCCTTACATCTCCAAAGGAAGAACTGATTTCATAGATTTCCATGATTTAACTCATTTTGACAATATTTTCCAGACTTCGATTTTAATACCTTCTTATGGTTTGAATAAGAGCTCAACTTTAATAAATACTCGTTGGAGACCCTTACAACCTGATTCAGAATATTCATGGTTAGCCGAAATTTGTGACTCCAATTCATATAAAAATATTAATATGACAATTTTTCAACCAATTCAATATTTTAAGACGAAATAAAGGAACTCATTATCATATGGAAAAAAAGGAAATAGTTAGAAAAGGATATAATGAAGCTGCCGAGATATTAAATAAAATCGTTGGTATAGATAGAAAAGAAGAAGAGGAACAAGTAAAACTTTTATTAGAATTTTCTTCTCGAATCCCTCCAAATGGTCGAATATTAGATGCTGGTTGTGGAAACGGCGCATATTCTCACATTTTAAGCGAGAATTCCGAAGTAATTGGTGTGGATATCTCAGAAAGGCAGATCGAGTTAGCTAAACAAAATGCTCCCAAAGCTAAATTTATATGTCAGGATATGACAAAAATTAATTTCCCAGATGAATATTTTGATGGAATACTGGCTTATTATTCTATAATTCACATACCAAGAGAGGAACATCAGGAAGTACTAAGAAATTTTCATCGGATGTTAAAAATTAATGGCATTGCGCTCTGTGC
>JBHLOJ010000107.1:5376-11720 GCA_048940605.1 Promethearchaeota archaeon | reverse complement strand
AGGATTATCAACTTAAACCTAAAATCCTCAATGCTTTAGATATTACATTCCAACTAGCAATTTGTGCAGGATATGATGCTCTTAAAGACGCGGGAATTCCATTAGTTCGTAGCACTATTAAAACATCTACTGGTAAGACATTATCTGGTGACTGGGCTTTACCAAGATCATTACAAGATGATACAGGCATCATTTTTGCATCTGCATTTCCAGGATATGATAATTTTGTAAAAGACACTCTACAGAGCTCTAATGTTAACCCCAATCAACTAAATTCTAATAAGGAAAGTGTAAAAAATTTTAATCGTTCATTTTTATTTAGGGTACTATCTATGGGACATTCTCAATTTGCTCAATTGATAAAAGCTAAAGGACCAAATACATCTATTAATGCAGCTTGTGCTTCTGCACCTCAAGCAATATGTATTGCAGAAGATTGGATTCGAAATGGGAGATGTAAGCGAGTTATCGTGATCACTGCCGATAATGTAACAAGTAAGAACCTTTTTCAATGGATAGGTGCAGGATTCATTGCAAGTGGAGCTGCTACAACGAAATCTCGATGGGAGGAAGCAGTACTCCCCTTTGGGGAAGGAAGGAATGGGATTATTTTGGGTGCAGGAGCAAGTGCATTTGTTATTGAACAGCATTCCGAAGCTGAAGCTCGAGGAGTAAAACCAATTGTTGAAATTCTTGGTTCTTATTTTGGGAATAGTGCATATCATGGAAGTCGATTAGACAAGGATGATATTTCTCAAAAACTGAACGATTTTATTTTGAAGATGGAAAAAATACATGGTATTAGTAGAAGAGAATTAGTTAATGAAGGAATGTTTGTAAGTCACGAAACCTATTCACCTGCTCGAGGTGGAAGTGCTGAATCAGAATTAAGAGCATTAGAAAATACATTTGGTAAAGATGCTTATGACATGGTTATAATTAATACGAAAGGATATACTGGTCATGCGATGGGTGCTGGTATTGAAGAAGCTGTGGCAATTAAATCAATGGAGAAAGGAAAAATTCCTCCGATAGCGAATTTGAATAGGATAGATTCAAATTTTTCAAATTTTAATTTTTCAAAAGGATTAAGAGAACGGAAGAAATATGCATTACGTTTTGCTGCTGGATTCGGTTCCCAGTTAGCCATTATCTTATTCCGTTTAATATCATATAATAATCGTTTTACCAATCCAGACTATGAACAATGGCTTCAAAATGTGGGAGGGAGCAGGACACAAGTATTTACAGATGGTAGAGTTTTAAAGATGAATACAGAACGTATTTCTGCTATAAATACATCAATTGAATCACAAAAAGAAACAGAAATCCCCCAGCAATCAATTTTGGTTGGGACAGATGATATGATAGTTGAGATTAAAAAAATCATTGCATTGAAGACTGGTTATAATCCAGAGGACATTGAAGAAACCTATGATTTGGAGGAAGATCTGGGAATTGATACGGTCAAACAAGCAGAGATTTTTGGAGAAATCCGAGAACAATGGAAAATTGAAATTGAGGATTCATTTAATATAGCAGATTATCGCACTATCAATGATATCGTTCAAATGCTCAATGAGCTTTTAGCTCATGATTTTGTTTCTAATAAAAGCTCCACAAGTTTAGATGATAAATTACTTGAGAATAAATTACTTGAAATCATTTCTAGAAAGACAGGATACGATCTTGAAGATATTGATCCCGAGTTTGATTTAGAAGAGGATTTAGGTATTGATACTGTCAAACAAGCGGAGATTTTTGGAGAACTTCGGAATGATTTGAAAATCTCAGAGGACACAGAAATAAATTTGGTAGGACTAGGTAATATTAAGAATATAATTCTAAAAATGCGAGAATTCTTAAATGACCAGAATATAGAAACAGATATTAGAATTGAACAGCAAAGTATTGAATTACAATCTAGTGAGATTGATGATATACATCAGGTAACAAATTTAGTAAAGAAAATTATTGCTGACAAAACTGGTTATGAAATTACTGATATAGATGATAATTATGATTTAGAAGAAGATTTGGGGATTGATACGGTAAAACAAGCAGAAATCTTTGGAGTCTTGCGAGAATATTACAAATTAGAAGGAACTGTTGAAATTAATATAGCTGACATCCGTACACCTAATGAAATCAGTGAATTTGTAATGCAGTTCATCAATGAAGAATTGCAACCAGTTGATATGAAATTAGAACCAATCAAAGATATCAGTGAGGGAAAAGAAAAATTAGAGACTAAAAATAATGAACAAATCTATGTTTCACAAGTAGTTCCTTCTCGAGTTTTTAAATTGCCCTTCTTGGAGAGAAATCCAAAATTTAAGAATACAAATACACTAATTCTTAATATTAATTCAGGATTATCAAATTACAAAAATTTAAGCAAAGGTTTTGAAAATTTTGGATTAAATATTCAAGTTTTCGATGTTAATGCTAATGAAAATTTCGTTAAAGAGCTAAATAACAATAACAATGAAGTTCTATTTGACATAGATTTCAAGATACTCATATTGGTTATCCCAGATAATAGTCAATATACCATTGATGATAGTTTATACGTTTTCGACAGCCTTTTTCTCATTTTCCAATCATTGAATTTATCAATATTAGAAAAGATCTTAGTTATTTCTCCAGATACTACTTTCGGTTGGAAACAAGGAGCAAATCCTCTTGCTTCTAGTATAGGTGCTTTTATAAAAACAATCAATCGCGAATTTCAGATTCCGATTAAGCTTATATCATCGTTGAATTTAGGACAGATTACTCAAGAGTTTTTGATTTGGGATAAAGTTGAGGAAATAGCCTACAACGGAAATGTTCGTTATACATTATTAAGAAAGAAAGTAGAAAAGCTCCCAAAACTGAATCAAATTTCAATAACAGAAGAAGATGTATTATTTGTCACAGGAGGGGCACAAGGAATAACTTTTGCTTGTATTGATGAATTAACAAACCATACTAAACCACAATTAATTCTTTTGGGATTAGCCCCTTACGATGATACATTTTTGGAATATCTACAATACACCCCTGATATGTTGAATGAGAAGAAGGAAGAATTGGTTAAGTCATTGAAATCTAGACAAGAGAAAGTTACTCCTGTTATGATTAACAGAGAATGGAAGAAATTCCTCGACAAACTAGATACTCTTCGTAATATCGAAAATTTGAAGAAAAAAGGTCTTTTAGTTCAATATTATGCAGTAGATGTCACTAATGATAAACAAATGAAGAATATCTTCCAAAAAATTAATGAAGAAACTAAAAATCAGATAACAGTTATTATCCATGGTGCTGGGATAGAAGAATCAAAGAGTTTCTTGAAGAAAAATTTAAATATGGCTCATAAGATTGTTGATGTTAAAGTTGGGGGGTTTTCAAACATTCTCAAATATATAAAAATTCAAGATATCAAATATTTTGTTACTTTTTCATCAATTGCCGGACGTTATGGAAATCAGGGTCAAATTGATTATGCCTTTGCTAATGCATATTTATCGCGTTTAGCTTGGGAATTCAACCAACGAAAAATCCCATTTTTAACTTTTGATTGGACAGCGTGGGCTGACATTGGTATGGCTACTAAAGGTTCCACTTTACAAATTCTTACTCAAGCCGGAGTTTCACCTGTTCATTCAAAAACAGGTATAAAGATATTTACAAATTTAGTATTAAACAAATTTACCGGGGAATATATAGTTGCGGGGAAGTTAGGGATCTTTGAGGAAATGCTTGATGTTGAGGAAGTTCTTGATAAAACTGAATATCCTATGTTAGAAAAAATAAATTATCAGTCTGACTACATTGTTGGTTTAAACACCATAAATACTGAATTCGACACATATCTGCTTGATCATCAAATTCAACAAAAACCTGTATTTCCTGGAGTAATGGCTCTAGAAACATTCGCAGAATTCTACCATCGAGTGTTCGATAAGGTATTAACCTCCATTTCAAATGTTAATTTTCACACACCCTTGAAAATTCCCGTAGGTAAGTCGGTAGAAGTAGAACTAATACTTAATAAATCCAATAATGAGATATCTCTTCAATCAAAGACTTTTCCCTCAGTTCTAAAAGGAAAACCACTGATTAAAGCTCATTTCAATGCTCAGTTCGATAAATCAGTAAAAGAAATGAGATGGGAAAAAGATCTAATTTTTAATCCATTAATTCCCTTACTTGATAAAACTGAAATTTATGAGCTTTTCTTTCATGGAAAGAAATTTCAAGTTCTTGAAGAAGTTATTCAATTAGAAAAAGGAAAAATAGTAACAAAGATCGAACTTCCAACATTTCCTCTTATTGATAATGAAGAAGATGATCATTTTCAATTTGAACCCTTATCAATGGAAAGTGTATTTCAAACCGCAGCGTTATTTGATTACATCGTAAATGGTCATCTCTCTCTTCCCTCAAAAATCTCCTCTATTCAAATAAAATCGAACCAAAGACCAAAATACATAGTAGCTAAATTCTTAAAAAAAGATGAGGAGAGATCTTATTATAACTCGGTAATTTTAAGTGAAAATCAAGAGATTATAGCGAAAATTGAAAACCTGGAAATTATCCATGCACCAATTACAGTAAACCTCTCAAACGAGCTTTCTGATTACTTAACTGCCTTAAAAGAGTATTGTCTTCTCAAGAATAATACAATTAAAAAAGAAATTCAAATTCTCCCTATCTTAAAACTAAAAAATATATATCAAATAAATCCGAAGTTATTTGAAACTTATCTGACTGAAACAGAGATAGAAAATTCAAAGCGTTTTAGGAATATGAAAAGGAAAATTGAATACTTTTCTGGAATTATTGCCGCAAAGGAATGTTATCGTAGGAATATTGCTATTGATAGTTCATATTATGATTTTGAAATTCAAAAGGATGAAAAAGGTAAGCCATATTACTACTCAAACAAAAAGCAAGAGATTATTCCTCTTAATCTTTCCATAAGCCATTCCAATGATTTTTCAGTAGCAATAATAAGTAATAATTTGGTTGGAATTGATTTAGAGATAATAGAATCCCGATCCCCATCATTCTATAAGGAGGTATTTACTGAATCAGAAAGAAAAGCCATTTTAGACGATACTTATCTGGGAACAATATACTGGACAGCGAAAGAAGCTTTCTCAAAAGCAATAGGGGAGGGTTTCAATATCAATTTCCGAGATATTGAATTAAAATATAATAAAAGATACCACAATTTTACCTTAAAATTCAAAAATGACACATTAGACTTCAATAGAACTCTTCAGGATTTACAGTTACAGGTTGACTTTTCTGAAAAATATGTTCTTTCATACTGTGAGATTAAACTTTTTAAAAACATACCTATAATCCAGTGATACTAATGAGAAAAGAAGTAATAGAAATTGAGGTTCGTACCGAAATCCTGCAGAGTATTATGTATTTACCTGATATTATAGATAACTCTTACTTTCCGTTAGTAATTCGTGTTAATGGAATGCCAGGAAAATCACCTGAAGAAGATGAACTGAGATTTGCATATCATTTTGTTAATAATAATATAGCATATTTCACTTATGATCATCAAGGCGTTAGAGATAGTACAGGGATATTTACTTATTATGATGCTCAAGCAAATATTGAACAGGTGATAAATCAACTAGTTCATTATCCCGAAATAGATCCTCTTAGAATTGGTTTGTTGGGAGAAAGTTTTGGGGGTGCGATGGCTTTTTGTCATGCTGTAAGAGATAGAAGGGTACAATGTCTTGCAATACGTTCTCCTGTTTTTGATACAGAAATTATCCCAAAAAATCCATTATTTAAGTTTTTCATAAAAGCTTTAATGCGCAATAAAGAAATGCGATTTCCAGATGGGGATATCAAAGTCAAGTATGCTGAACAAACGAGACAATATAATCCTGATAGGTTAGCTGATAAGTTAGTAAAACCTTTCTATTTAATCGCTGGTAACAAGGATGCTTTATTTCCAGAATATGGTTTTCGCCAACTTTTCGATAAAGTTAAATCTGAAAGTAAGAAAATTGATATAATTGATGGAGCCAACCATAATTTTACAGAGAAAAATCATTTTCAACTGATGTGTAAAAACCTTATTGATTTCTTTAATACTCATCTTGTATAAACAATAATAACCACTAAGGGAGATAATAATAATACTGAAAAAAGTAAAATTCCGGGGAAGAACATACATTGTTCGCCCATTAGATGAGGGGAAAATAAAAGTTGATGACCATGTTTATACACCTCTAGTTGTTCAAGAAACAGAAAATTTATTTCGAGTAACGTTTGAAGATTGTCAGTTTAATTTGGAGTATATAAATGGAGTCCTATAT
>JBHLOJ010000107.1:3796-5276 GCA_048940605.1 Promethearchaeota archaeon | reverse complement strand
TTTCCTTCAGTTTGAGTTGAAAAATTAAATTGTTTAAACAATTGAAATACAGCTGCTAATTTTTTTCTCTCTAAATCTTTTAAATTATGAGTAATATTTGTTTTATTTAAGAAATCAGTTGATAAATTACCTTTTTTAAACTCATAAGTCTCCACTATTACTTTATGCATATCTAAATTCGTTTTTATTCCTGAAATCACTAATTCCTTTAATGCATGCTTGGAAAGGTTAACTGCCCTTTTCCGATTCTTTCCCCATACGACTAGTTTTCCTATTAACGAATCAAATTCATGAGGGACAGTGTAATTTGGGTATAAGTAGCTATCAAAACGCACTTTAGGACCTCCTGGAATGATTAAATTAGTTATTTTCCCATGTTGAGGAAAAAATGAGTTATACGGATCTTCAGCATTTATCCTATATTCTATTGCATGTCCTTGCAATGAAATTTCCTCTTGAGTAAAATTTAATGGTTTGTTCGAAGCAATATTTAGCTGTTCTTCAACTATATCTATTCCTGTCACCATTTCTGTAACAACATGTTCCACTTGAATTCTTGGATTTACTTCATTAAAATAGATGCTTCCATCTTTCCAAAGAAATTCAGCTGTTCCCAAATTTGAGTAATTTAGTTCACGAACCATAGAACACGTTCTTTCTCCCAGATCAACAACATCGTTTCTAGATAAAAATGAAGGGGCTTCTTCAATTAACTTTTGATGGGATCGTTGAATTGTACATTCCCGATCTCCTAAATGGACAACATTCCCAAAATTATCACCTATAAATTGAATTTCTACATGACGAGGTGCCGTAATTGACTGTTCAATAAATACTTCTTTTCTACCAAAGAACTTTAATCCCATTGATTGACAACTTTCTAAAGCTGCCTTCAAATTTTCCTCAGATTCGACGATTTCCATTCCCCGACCACCTCCCCCAAAAGCTGCTTTAATAATTATGGGATACCCCATCTCATCTGCCATTGATTTAGCTTCATCTAAACTGTTTACAAATCCATCTGAACCTGGTAAAACTGGTAGATTGACTTTTTTTGCAAGCAATTTTGCCTTGATCTTATTACCAAGAAAATTAATAGTTTCTGGACTTGGCCCAATAAATATTTTACCTAGATTTGTGACTCGCTTTGCAAATTCCGCATTCTCACTTAAAAAACCATATCCAGGGTGTACTGCATCAGCTTTAGATCGCTCAATTAGTTCAATCAGCTTTGGGATGTTAAGATAAGTTTCCTGAACCGATTCATTTCCTAAATTATAAGCCTCATCTGCCATTTTTACATGAAGGGAGTTTTTGTCCGCATCAGAAAAAACTGCAATCGATTGAATGTCTTTTGAACGGCAGGCTCGAATGACCCTAACTGCAATTTCTCCACGATTTGCAATTAAGACAGATTTGATCATACAATGCAATAATGATAGTTAATTATTATAACTATGCTATTAATTAAATAGATAAG
>JBHLOJ010000107.1:0-3696 GCA_048940605.1 Promethearchaeota archaeon | reverse complement strand
AATTGATAAAGATCTTAAAGAATTAGAAAAAACAATTGAAAAATTTTATCAGAAAGTCAAAGGAAAGTTAGATGATCCTTCCCTTACTCCCAAGCAATTATTAGAATGGTATCAAGAATACGAACAAATAGTTGAACAGTTATCCAATTTAGATCGCTATTCACGTTTAGAATATTCAATTAACTCATTAAACGACGACGTGAAATCATTTCGGTCTAAGATAGAAGATCATAAAGCTAAATTTCAGGAAGAATTACTATTTTTTAATTTAGAATTAAACATGATTTCAGATTCCAAATTTAACGAGTTAAAAGAAGCTCCAGAACTAATAAACTATTCTCATGCTCTCAAATTTAATAGATCGAAACAAAAACATCAACTTTCAGAAGAAGAAGAACAAATAATTTTGATGAAAGATATTACAGGTGCTAATGCATTCATAAAACTTTATAATGAATTAAGAAGCAGTTTTATCTTCGATTTTGAAGTAGAAGGAAAAATGAAAAAGCTAACTGAAGCAGAACTATTTTCTTTTATGTATCACCAAGATAAAGATCTTCGATTTAGAGCACTAAATGCAATTGTTTCCAAATATAAAGAGTTTGAGATGATATTTACTCATACTTTTAATAATACCTTGAAAAGTTGGGATTTAGAATGTAAAAAAAAGAATTTTAACACACCAATATCACGAAGAAATCTTGAGAATGAAGTTAGTGATGAGAGTGTTAAAATTTTAGGAGAAGTAACAACAAAGAGCTATTCAATAGTGGAGAAATATTACAATTTAAAAAAAAAAGTTTTAAATCTCCCTGAACTCCATATGTCAGATATTTATGTTCCGATTGGGCAATTAACAAAAAGTTATTCGTATAAGGAAGTTATAGAACTTATACAAGATGCTGATGAAAAATTTTTCCCAGAATTTAAAAAGATAATAGAAAGAATGGTTTCATCTGGTCATATTGATGCTACACCTAGAAAAGGAAAAAATCGTGGTGCTTTTTGCTCTAATGGGAAATTAAAGCATTATCCTTTCGTATTTATAAATTTTACTGGTACTATTGATTCAGTACGAACATTGTCTCATGAGCTTGGTCATGCATTTCATTCTTATTATAATCTGAAAAACCAAAACTTCATAAACATAAGTATCTCATTGGTTATTGCAGAAATTGCATCTGTTTTCAATGAAATTTTAATTTTTGACCATTTAATGAACACAGGTTTAACAAGAGAAGAAAAAGTTTCTCTTTTAAGTGATTTTATCGAATCAAAGTTTAGTACTTCTCATAGACAAAATGCTTTCTACAGATTTGAAAAAAGGATTCATAATCTACTTGAAAAGAAATTACCTTCCACAGAAGAAATTAAAGATATATTTGTACAAGAAATGGAATTAATGTTTGGAAATTCAATTAAAAACATTAGAGAAGATTATGCTAACTACTGTTTTGTTATTCACCATTTTTTACAAGTACCTTTCTATGTATACGCATATAACATGTCCAATCTATTGGTAATCTCAATATATCAGTTATATCTTGAACAAAAAGAAAGTTTCATACCAAAATTCATAAAATTACTTTCTGTTGGAGGTTCATTAACACCTGAAGAAATATTATCAGAAATCGGCATCGATTTAAAAGATAGCTCATTCTGGCAAAAAGGAATAAATTATCTATCTGATAAAATCAAGGAATTGGAACAATTAGTAGAGGAAAAATAGGTGATATCATTATAATAAAGGAATTTTATTTATTCCTCTAATTGTTCAATTTCTAATAGAAAAAGGTTCGCAATGGTGATCCATTTTTGTTTTGTTTCCTCGTCTATTGAACTGCTTTCCGTTAATTCTTTCCCTTTTTTAAGATTTTCGAGAGCTAGATCGAAATTTTTAAGTTCCTTATAGCAGATCCCAAGTTTAATAAAAGTTTGATGAATGTACCACTCTTTACTTCCTAATTCTATTGCTTTTAAGAATTTTTGTATCCCTTCTTCATATTGTTCGAAGTACATTAATATTTCTCCATATGTATCATGATACATTGCATTATCAGGATCTTTCTCTACAAGATCCCGGATTATGTTGAGGCATTCTTCTCTCTTATCCAAATATTGGAGCCAATAAGCCTTATAATTGATAAGGTCATTGTTTTGAGGATATTTTTTAATCAATTCATTGATGATATCTAAACCTGCATTTACTTCTTGCATCCTTCTAAGAACAGACGCTTTCTTCATTTTAATATCTAGTTCACTTTCCGGAAATATTTCTAGCATATCATCAAGTATAGTTATTACATCATTGAATTGATTATAATAAATTAATATCCTTATTTTCGAATAGTATAAATCAAGATTTTTTGAATTTGATTCAATTTTCACATCAAGTTTTTCAACTTCTTTCCTATAATCATCTTGTAGTTCTTCAACACTGCTTGATTGAAATATATCTATCATATCCTGCCAAATTATTCCTTCTAATTTGTCAAGAGTCTCTTTAAATTCTACTTTCGCTTCAATTTTATAAGCTAAGTAGTTAATGTATTTTGGTAAAAAATCGTTTAAAGATGTTTTTAACTCAATAGGAAACAATAACTCACAGATATCTTCTAAAATGTCATTTAATACATCTTTAATATCTAATACTCTTGAGAAGAGCTTATTTAAATAGGTAAATTTGGTAATATGATCTTCAATTATCGCTCTCAGCATGATTTCTAATCTTTCACCCTCTTGGAAGTAATAATTCATATTTAGTTGTGGGTTAATTTTGAAAAATTTAATAGGAAAAATCTGGTTTTCAACTATTTCATCAATATAATATTCTAATTTTGATTGTTTAATTCTATAAGAATCAGAAAACTCTTCTGTGGTAATATGTTCAGGATATTGACTTGGATGATTAGTCGAGATATAGAGTAAGATTTTATCAAAATCTTCTTCATTTGTAAGCATTGCTTCGACCCTAGTATAATCTAATTTCAAAATATTAGTGAGTAATCTAAACTGTATATTTTTGTCCTCTATACCATATTTTTCAAAAAATTTGATTGTTTTCATGGTAATATCTTCAATTCTCTTACTCTCTTCTTCTAAAATTGATTGCCTATCTAAATTATATCCTTGTAATATTCTAGAGTACTCTACTTTACCAGAGCGTGTAATCCTATACTTTTTTTCTTCTTTCTCTATAAATCCCTTATCGAGTAATAAGTTTATATTCTTAGAAAGGGAAGATTGATTAATTCTTACCGGTGAATCTTCATCAATAAAATCCGACCATTTGCAATAATTATTGTTATAAACCATCCAAAGAATCCAATGATCGTAATGTCTTCTCCTTGTAATAATAGTAGGGGGATAACTTAGAGATCTTCCTTTTTCTTTCGTTTGCGATAATTCAAGATATCGTTTTTTGCCTTCTGGAGTAATTCTATAGTGACCTCTTAAAATGTTTTCTACATGCCCCCTCCCCTTTAATAATGATAGATATTTTGAGAGAGTAGATAAGCGAAGTTCAAGTGGTTTCTGAGTAAAATTTGCCCATTCGCATTCGTCATTATTATATAACATCCAAAGAATGATGTGTTCAAAATTCTTCTTTTCTAAGGCTGGGGGGTTAAAAATCTCTTTAGGAGGAAAATTAGTTTTACTCATGATTATTTATTCGAAAGTGCTTATCTTTACGTA
>JBHLOJ010000106.1:5675-11784 GCA_048940605.1 Promethearchaeota archaeon | reverse complement strand
GAACCTTGGATAGGTGAGGTACATAGTTATAATGGAGTTTGTCCTTCATGTAAGGCAAAAGAACAACAAGAAGATAAAATACAACAAGAAATTGTCAACGATCATATAAGGAATAAAGATGATTCAGAACATGTCAAAATATTAAATGAGACTCATGAAACTACTCAATCTTCACCAATCGATACTGAAAAAAAACTACTTTCAGGATTAGAACAAAAGGTTGATGAATTCCTTTCTAGTGGTAATTCGGTTGATGTTCTAATTAAAGATATTAAAGATGGACTTGTAGATAAGGCAAGAGAAAGGATTGAAGAGACATTTCAAAGTTTTGATGCAGGTAAAATTGATGCTCAAAAAGTTGTTGATTATGTTGAAACCATGTGTAATTATGTAAGTGACTATAAAGACTATATGGATTGCGTAGTTTTAAAACTACAGGATAAACCTAAAATGAAGGTCAAAACAGCTATAGAGAAAGTCTTTAAAGAAACAATGAGTGATATGCCGAAAGATGTCGCAAAAGATACGCTCCTTAATAAAAAAGCAATGTTAAAAACTGTGTTTGATAAGGTCGTGGAATGTTACAGCATTTACTCGGATATTGAGGATGTTATGGAACTCACGAAAAAAATGGTTTTACATCCATTTAAGACAATACAGAATAAGCTCTCAACTCTTCCCTTCTATACTTCAAGTTAGTTATAATTTCCTATACTATATGCTAATCATTCTTCAAAAAAGGGGGAGAGATTTTTATTCTTGAAATTTAAAATTGCTAAAGATATAGCTAATATGCCTGTTAGAATTGACCATCTTAAATACACTAAAATAACTAAAGGAAATTCATTGAATAAGGGTAATGTTTGTAAGAAGACTTGCGTATCTTTTGAGGTAAAAATTATTCCTACCATGCTAAATAAACCTACAATAATTAAGTAGTTCTCTTTAACAAACTGGTCTATTGAACTCTCCTTTTTTAAGAAAGGAATGAATAAAATTATAATAAATGGTATTAATACCTGTAATAACCCATAACCTCTGAAAATATCAAGAAAAAGAAATGTGATACAAAAAAGGGAAAATTTCCATTCAATTGAAATTCGTTTGTTTATTACTAATGCTAGTGTTATTACGATCGTAAAGAATAACATTACATATCTAATAATAATTAAAATTAATTTATTAGAAAATTGAAAGTCTGAAATAAACAATGCCCTAATCGATTTTTCATCAATATTGCCAGTAAATCCTTTCGAAAAATCAGAAATCAATTCTGGATAGATAAAAAACAGAAAATTTTCAATTACAAATATAGATATAACAATTAATAGTCTCAGAATGTTATCTCTTTTGAAAAAATTAGAAAATCTAATATCATGAAACAAATAAACGATGAAAAGAAATATCAATTGAGGAACCATACCTAAGGCAAAAATAAAAAACACATAATTTAGTGTAAAAGAAAAGAGTGTTTTCTCCTTTTCTTTTTTCCTATCATCCATTTCTCTCAATATTATACTTAGTAATATTACACTTACAAGAAGTTTAGTTTGAAGAGTTCGATATTGGTCAAAAATAATCCACCCATTAGATACTAATAAAAGAAAAATCAGTCTGTACCATCTATTTTTTAAATTCAACGATATTAGTATTCGGTTAAAAATTAAAATAAGCAAAATAGAAAGAATATAATTAAATACCAGAAAAATATAGGCTGCGCTTGTCAGATTAAAAAAGCCTAAGAATGAGAAGAAACATGCAAAGCTAGGTAAATAATAATACCCCCAACCTTCAATATCAATATTATAAAGGTCCTGGGGATTGTTAAGGATCTTTTTGAATGCTTCATGAAATATGTGGAAGTCTACATGATATACTTTAAATTTATACCAGACTAAAAATAATAGCAACCAAAATGTTAAACATAAACATGATATAATGAGATGAATTTTCCTTTTCATAAAGTTAAAAATCCGTTCAAACCTCATAATTAATCATAATTTAGTATTCCAAGTTAGAATCGAATTTAAGATTTTTACTAAGATTCTGAGATTATATATATTAGATAGGGTAAAAATATAATTTAACAATGCTGTTTAATTTCTTGAGGAAAACAATTAAAAATATATTAAATGAAGGTTTAACAAAAAAATAATAGTAAAGTTAAAACTACATTCTATATCTTGAGATATGGCTATTTTAGAAATTGGGATTAACTTAGGTATGAAAAGGCTAGTTGAGATCAAATATTATTCATCTTCTGATAATATCTTGGATTCTAACATACGTGCTAAATTTTTAAGTGGGATTGAAGATTTTATTAGTGAGGTATTTGGTGATGAGATTAATGTAATATCACTTTCAAGTTTCGAAATTATCTGTTATCAAGAAATAGTTCAAAAACCAGATAAAGAATTCAATAATCCTCAACCATTATTAATATTTTCTATTATTGAAAAAGGAACAAGCCATACCTTTGTAGAACAGCACTTAAGGGAAATTATTTCTTGTTTTCTCAAAAAATATGATCTTGATGATATTTTAACCAGAAGTCCAAAATTCTTTAAAAATTTTGAGTCTGATATCGATAAAATCCTCGGTGATCTAAGATTTAGTACAGAGGATCGAATTAGAACAGTCTTCAGAGATCGCACTTATCAGTTTTAACTATATCTCAAGTTGTTTTTCATAATATTCTAATTTAATTATACATGATTCTATTCATAATCTAAATAACTAACTTAGTGAAAGAATTTGAGGATCGATTTTCATTGTCATCTTTTCCAACCGATGGATACAAGAAGAATGCTAGAAGCCGGTTCAATCATTTTTAAGGGATATGGATTTTATGAAAGAATGGTACAGAATCTAAAAAATATCAAATCCATAGATACTTCCAATATAATGGAAAAAGCTACCTTCCATTTTAGGAGAACAAAGATTGATAAAGTTGTATTGTTGCCCGTAAATATGAAGGAGAATCAAGATGTGAAAAAATGGGTTGAGTTTGCTCCAGAGATTTTTATCCCTTTTTATAACCCTCCTGAAAAATCTGATGGCAATATTGATGTTAAAGAAGAAATAAAAAGAGCAATTGCTGAGGAAGGCTTTAAAGGATTTAAAATAATGCTCACATTTAGGAAAAAAAGGTTGAATGATCAATTAATTTATCCCGTCTTAGAGGCTGCTCAAAAGTTTAAAGTTCCAATTGTTATGCATTGTGGTTATCCTCCTCCGGGAACTATAAGAAATGTATTAACTTACTCAAATCCAATTTATATTGATGAATTTGCTGGTTCATTCCCAAAAGCCAACATTGTAATCACACACATGGGATATCCTTTCACTGATATCGCTATTGCATTAGCAGCTCAGTATCATAATATTTATTTAGATTTAAGCAACTTAGCGTATATGATGCCATCTCGCTTAAAAGAGTTACTAATTCGAGCAAATGAAATCATAGGAGTGCATAAAATCCTATATGGTTCAGATGCTAATAATCCTGAAATGATAGAAATAGCTGTCAATTATTTTGATAATATTGATTTTCTACCTAGGGAAGATATTGATAAAATTCTAGGATTAAATGCAGTTAAATTATTAAATTTTTAATTTATACCAGAATTTTCTTCACTCAAAAACATGATATTATCAAATTTAAATTAGATGATATCATAAAAGTGTATTATGAAGTTTATAGATTTATCAATCCCCTTAATTAATCCTAAAGAATTAATTTTTGATCCACCTTATAGTCGGCTTAAAATCGTATATGGTGACCATGAATCTGGTGGGAAACAGATGGCTCTTGTTTTTCCTGAATTAAAGCCGGAAGAACACTTACCAGACGGAAAAGGATGGGCAACTGAAATGATAACAATAACCACTCATAATGGGACACATATGGACGCTCCATGGCATTTTTCTCCCATTCAAGACAGAGAAATTGGGGAGAAAAAAGCGAAAACAATTGATGAATTTCCTTTAGAATGGGGCATTGGACCACTTATTGTTTTAGATTGTACAGATTTTGAAGATGGCTATGTAATGACAGTAGAAGATATCGATAAGAAATTAGAAGACATAAATCATAAATTAAAGGAAGGAGATATTCTTTGCATTTACACAAATGCTTCTAATTATGCTGGGACTAAAGAATATGTAAATCGAGGGGCAGGAGTAGGAAGAAATGCAACACTACATATCATTAGACAAGGTGTTCACGTTGTAGGAACTGATGGATGGAGTTGGGATGCCCCATTTTCTATAACTGCTCAGAAATGGGAGAAAACTAAAGATCCATCTATCATTTGGGAAGGTCATTTTGCGGGTATTGATTTAGGATACTTTCAAATAGAAAAACTTGCAAATTTAGATAAGGTTCCTCCGGTAGGTGCTACAATGTATTGCTTTCCTATAAAAATAGCAAGAGCTAGCGCAGGGTGGGTTCGAGCAGTTGCAACAATTCCAGAATAAAATTTGAAAGAATTAGTTAATCCTCTTTAAAAATATCTTCAACAAGTTTATTATTTTCCTCCTTATTAAAAGGAGAAAGTGCACCAGTCCAATCTTTTAAAATATCTCCATATCTTTCTTCAAATTTTTGAACAAATTCCTTCAGTGGTGCTCTTATCTCGGAACTTTGAGTTCCTTTTATAAAAAGGGCTCCAAAAATTTTATTACCATATTCTAAAAGAATAGTGATATCTCCGTGGTCGATTTTTTTCAAAGCCTCTGTAGATTTAGTCATTTCTTTTACAAAAGAGGTAATTGCTGAGAACATACCAGACACCAAACCGGGGTCTTGTATTTCATCACTCCGAAAAGCATAATTAAAAACTCCTCTTCCATCATCATAAATAACGTAAAGACCCTGTTTTTCTGCTTTTTCAAAAAGATAACTCAATTCTGGTTCCCAAATATTAATAAAATTGTTTTGATAAAGATATCTTAAAGTAAAGTAGAATCTCCGTTTCTCATTTTCATCCTTTGGTTTTATTTCTTCCAACAATTTATCATTTTCTAATTTATTTAACAGTTCTTTTATTTCTTCGCGCTCTTGTTCTACTATTTTTATGTCAATCTGCTCTTTTTTGGAAATTAAATACGATACGTTTCCTTTAGCGTAGGTATTAAATGAGAAGAAATCAGAAATGTTGGAAAAGATAACTTTCTTGATTAATTCTTCACCAATTGGTATATTCTTGGTTTTAAAGGATTTCTTAAAATAAAAAATAAGTAATCCCCATATGATAACGTTGAAAATATAGCGTGTATAAAGATATGGTACTGCTAATCCATTTAAAAATCCAGGTAATTTTGCAGTTAAACTTGCTGTTCTTAGTGTATAAAAAACAGTCCCAAAAATTTCAGTATAACTAACCTTCCCAGTTAACCAATAATTTACAGTACTCCCAATTAAAACTGAAAGGATTATTACAAATGGAAGATAAGCGATGAGCCCTAATCCAAGGCTTCTTACATATTTTAATCCATATACAAGAAATAATGTTAAAATTACCGTTGAAACGATCTCTGTCGTTAAAATCCCATAAATAATGATTAAATCATATTGTAAGGTATGATAAAAACTAGGATTTGAAGTTATATACTCCCCAGCCTCATATATTGAATTTTCTTCACTTGAACCTGGTTCACCAAAAAGAGAGGTGTATCCAAAGTTGGTTAGAACTAAATTTAATATCATATAAGTGACAAATGCTAGAGCCCCAAAAATTAGCATATAATAAAAATTTGACCGATCAACTTTACGCCTTTTTCTATTCTTCAACCAATTTATTAGTTTAACAAATATAAAAATAGAAATTGGTTCAAAGATATCGATAAACAAGATAAAAATTACCGAAGCCATTATAAAATAAGCAAAGAAGTAGATTATAATCCCAATTGATGTTTCATATTGTATTATAAATAGAATAATTGAAAATATTGACATAGGAGCCCCGATTGTATACAAGCTTTTATAAGTCTGTTCTCTAATCTTTTCACCAAAGTACTGACCTTTTAATGCTATCTGACTTGAAGATAGAATTTCTATACTAAAAATAAAGGTTGCTAAGTACACAAATAAGATTTCAAGAAACCA
>JBHLOJ010000106.1:0-5575 GCA_048940605.1 Promethearchaeota archaeon | reverse complement strand
ACGATTCTAAAATATAATTTTCCTATAGTTTTTTTCCAAATAAAAAACAGGGGTATTATCAAAATAACTATTGGGAGAGTATTTATCAATATAGTATAAAAAATTTCTATCGTGGTCATAATTAAAACAATCCTCTTTTATTATGAAATTTGAAATTTATTTAAAATAAATGTATGTCAATTTAATTATAATAATTTAGCTATCAAAGAATATTTTCGATTTTTAAAATGAAAGGATATAGTAGAATTGGTATAATTACTGATGAAGATTTTGCTATAAGAAATGTACCACCATATCCACATCCCACATTTCTTTCTTATGAATCACCCTTGCGAATAAAAGCAATATTAGAATTTCTGGAGAGAAAGGAAATTTTCTTGAATGAAAGAATTATTAGATTTGAACCCCTTCCCGTGGACGAATCGGTATTAGGTTTAGCACACACAAAATATCATATTGAATCTGTTAGAAATTTTTCAAATAGAGGATATGGATTGTTAGATGATGAGATATTCATTACAGAAGATACATTTGAGCTAGCAAAAAAAGCAGTTGGTGGAACAATACAGGCAATAAAAACGGTATTGAATTCTGATGTTAATCAATCTTTTGCACTTATTAGACCTCCTGGTCATCATGCTTTACAAGAAAAAGCCTCAGGGCTTTGTATATTTAACAACATTGCAAATTCTGTTATATATTTGAAAGATCAGCTACACTATAATAAAAAAATTGCAATTATTGATATTGATGCCCATTTCGGAGATGGATTAGTTCAATATTTTTATGATGATCCTAATGTACTTTATTTCTCTGTTCATGAATTTGATTTTGTGGAAGGAGATATAGGATTTATTGATGAATTAGGAGAGGGGGAGGGTCTCGGTAAGAGTATTAACTTTCCTCTACCTATGAATATAACTGACAAGGAGTTTTTAGAATTCATGGATTTATTAGAGCTAATTTTAGTGGAATTTTCTCCAGATTTAATTATAATTGCTTCTGGTTTTGATTTATATTTTGCTGATCCTATCGGAAATGGTCTATTAACTTCAATATCATACTATAATTTTGCTGAAAAATTATTGAAAATAGCAGAAAATGTGTGTGAGAGTAAATTAGTCTTCATACTTGAAGGTGGTTATAGTCTCATTGGACTTCCGTATTGTGTTTATGCTATTATAATGGCACTTTTAGGACAAAAATATGAATCCCCCATTTTTGAAAAGATTCAATTTCCAACTGAAATTAGAAATGGAGACATAAGTAAAATCAAAAATTCTTTGAAAAACATATTATCAAATTACTGGATTTCGATCAAATAATAAAAAAGAAAATTTAATTAAACAAAATTCTCTAACCTTTTAGCATATTCTTGAACGTTAAAGAGGGCATCTCTTGGACCTGCTTGAGGGTTGATATATGTGACTAATGCACCTGTACCTCCAATTGGAATTGGACAGATAATTAAATGCCCTCTTCCGGTAATATTGGTTCCTATTTTTCTTTCTTCAGTATTTTCTACAATCATATACTTTATTCCTTGAATTGTTAAGCTAGTAATACCCTTCTCACCTAACTCCAATTTCTGGTTGAGCAGTTCATTTATTAAAGGAAGATCGTTTGTTAGGTCCCAGTTTTCAGTTTGGGTCATTAAATTTCCATCTTTACTTATTATCGCACAACCAAACACGTTTTGTTCTTCATCTAATAAGTCATCAATAATACCTTCAATTTCTGACATTATAACCAAATATTTATTATTAAATTGTTATAAATAAAATAAATAAAATCAATTATAAATTTAAACATAAACATAATATTATTTCAAATAAAAAAATGGTGAAACTAATTGGCTTTTAGAATGTGGAGAAAAGCTATTTTACTATCTTTACGTGAAAAGAAGATATTTACAGTTTTTACACTGATATATACAATTTTAATATTTTTGACCTCGTTTTTCATAAACTTAGGATTCCAAGGCGAATTGGGGGAAATGGCATGGACATTTGTATGGATCTTTTTTGGGACATCCCTCTTTCTTTCCTTACTTTACGCATGGATTTTAGTATCAAGGAAGAGACGTGTTTGGGCGACATTCAAGTGTATAGGGTATACAAATAAAGATATATTGGTATTAGTGTCTGGAATGATATTTTTCACTACTATAATAGGCTTTTTTATTGTAATTGAAGTTTTATTCCATTACGCTGCAGCTATTGCATATTTAAATCAAACACCTCTGGATTTACAACTTACAATATTAGTTGATTTAATGCCTGTTGTATTTACGAGTTTTATTTTTGTTGGGGTTCAGCTTGCTGCTTTTTTCGTAGCATATAGAAAAGTCCTTAAAGTTAGACCAATTATAGCTTTAAAAAAAGTAGGTGAATAAGGAGGAAAAAGAAATGTCAGCAAATAAAGATGTTATGATTGAAGCCGTAGACGTTAATAAAGAATATAGAAGGGCTGGTGCGATTATTCGTGCATTAGCGGATGTTAATTTGAAAATCAGATCTGGTGAATTCGCCGTTGTTCAAGGTCCAACTGGTTGCGGGAAATCAACCCTCCTCAATGTTCTTTCAGGCTTAGATTTACCTGATTCTGGAAGAATAATTTTTGATGGAGAAAATATCGCGAGAGCAACTGAAGATAGATTAAGTAGATTACGACGTCAAAAAATAGGTTTCGTTTTTCAAGATTTTAATCTTGTTAATACTTTAACCGCTATGGAAAATGTAGAAGCTGTTTTATGGCCAACAGTATTGCGCCAAAAGGAAATTGAAAATAGAGCAATTACGGCCTTAAGGGATGTTGATCTGCTTGATCGTAAAGATCATCATCCTGTCCAGATGTCTGGTGGTGAAAAACAGAGATGTGGTATCGCGCGAGCTATCATTCATAGACCGCGAGTTATTTTAGCAGATGAAGCTACTGGAAATCTAGATCCCGAATCAGAAAAACAAGTTATGGAACTTCTAAAGAAAATAAACAAAGAAATGGAGACTACTATTATCTTTGTTACTCATAGGGATTTATCTCAGTATGGAACAAAAACCATCCGAATGGATAAAGGGAGAATCATAAAAATTCAATAAACCAAGTTTTTTAATTACTAATTTTTATAATTTTTTTAATATTCTTAGAATTATCTCTTCTATTTAAATGTAATAATATTAGACTTTGTTAACTTAATACTTAATCTTCTTATAACAGAACGAAGATATAACTATATATCGGTTCAAACTTTCTTTTCAAATACTTAAATGTTTGAATTTATTAAGATTTAGGCTAAAAACAAAGATATATATATTCATTAACTTTTTGGAATTCTTATAGTGAAAATATTAATTGTTGAAAATAATGGAAACATGAGGGGATAAACCTGGGCTTTAAAAGAGTGTTTTGGAGTGGTATTGTGGGTATGTTATGCCTAATTCCAATGGCCTGGATTTCTTTTAGATTCTTGAATCTGACAGAGGGTTTGACAGGTGGTTTAATTGAGAATATCGACGACGCATTAAACCAGTTAGGGAAGGGTATAGCATTTGTTGCGGGAGCTTTTATAGGACTTGCTCTCATATTCTTGTTTCCTATTCACTGGGTTATATTTTATCGTCCTGAGGATATTGGGCTAATTATTGCTGTCACAGTACCGTGGATTTTATGTTGTGTTATTATAAGTGGGATTTTTGCGCATTCACCAAAAGGGGCAATGAATTCTAGTTTTGCTATAGGAATTGGATATTTAATTATTTTAACAATACCCTATTTAATTCTATCGTTAGTTGTACCAGAAGGATCTGCTATATTAGATGGATTATTATCAGGTTTATCAGATTTACCCTATCTCCTTGCGGTGTTTACTTCAATCCTAGAGGGTTGTTTAGTAGGAGCCGTCTTTGGGGGTTTTATAGGGAGTTTAAAATATAAACCAGGAGGATCAAAGAAAAAATCAAAAAGAAAGGCAAAAGTTACAGAAATATCAGATGTAAATAGGGCAATTGAAAGTTCAGTTATGATGGATGAGACAACATGTACTAATTGCGGCGCTAAACTGGTGTCTGATGATTTGTTTTGTACTAATTGTGGCGCTAAAAGGGAATAATTTAGTTTTTTTCTCAATTCTTTTATTACTACTGAAATCCTTCAAAATAGTATCAGCAAAGATAATATTTTAATTTCTGAAAAACATAAGAATAACTATTGACTAATCTATGAAATTTAAATTAAAAAATTCAATGTACTAGAAGAAATAATGCCAAAAGAGATTAAAGGTCTAATTTTAAGCCGATTGATAGTTTTGTTATCAATAATCCTCGTACCAATCGCAATTTTTTTAATTTACAATGTTACTGATTTTAATTTATGGTTCTCAAATGATATTACACTTAAAACAGCACTAATAAAACTACTTTGCCCCGCTGTATTTAGTGTATCATGGTTATTCTTTTTAATCTTATTTGCTAATCGCTTTGCTGATACTTTAGACGATTTCGATAGAACTATAAGTGTAGTTCCATCAAGATTAAAATTTTTCTATGGGATTAATGCAATTTACATTCTTTTCATCTTTATTTTTCCTTTAGTAACTCCTATAATTTCTGTATTAAGTTTTGCATCATTTGCGTGGAGATTAACTACTTTTAGGAAAAAAAGATGGGAAGAAGATACAAAAATATCAATTATAACATGGATAATGATGGGTATTGCAGCGATCCTTCCTGTTTTCTGCTCGATTATCGTGTTGCCGGAATATTTGATATTAGCAGATTTTTTATGGAATGATATTTGGGTTCCTATACTACCATATCTTTATACTGTCTCATATTCATTATTCACTTCATTAGCGATTGGTTCTCTTATTATACTCTTCTTAAACTCAGGAATATCTGAATATGAGCAATTATTTGCCGAACCTCCAAAAAAACAGAAATTTTGGAATGTTCGGGTACTTGAAGTCATTCTATTTGGATTTTTTCTATTTTTAGATTTAGGGGATTTTGAAGTTATTGATCTATTCTATATAGCAGGATTTATAATTATAATTTTTATTTCTATTGTGAATTTAATTCAAGGAAAAACCAAGATTACTCGTTTTAGAAGTCATTTATTCGGGTATTTAATTGCTGCTGTGTTTATAGGTTCTAATGTACTTTTTACTACCTCGGCCATATCTCAACTATTAAGAGTTTGGAGCCTAGTTATTTCAGCTATATTGTATATTTTTGTATTATTTTATACTTTTTTACATTTAGACTGAACTAGCATATTTTGTTTATCGAATACTATATATATTGCTATAATTTAAAGATTCTATTATATTAGAATATAAATTATTAAAAAGTCGAATTTGATTTATTACCTTAATAAAATACCAATTTTAAAAAAAATTTGTGTTGAATATGAGAAGTATAAATAGCAAATCTTTAATGGTTCTTACGATATTTATCGCATCAATGACAGCAATGCCCATTATGGTAAATGCAGACGAAGATAATAAGCTTGATTTTGATCAATTTAGTACTGGTGATGATTTGATTGAGAGCTTTCAAGGAGGTTTTGGGAGTATGTT
>JBHLOJ010000105.1:5879-11808 GCA_048940605.1 Promethearchaeota archaeon | reverse complement strand
GGATTAAATCGAATTTTACTATTAAATCATTTTTTTCATATTTTTTTAATTCTTCTAAGTCATTTTCTTTTGGATTTCCTTCTCGAAATCGTTCAGCAATTTCATAACATGTTTGGCGGTTTTTAAACCGTTTTTGAATTGATTTCAACATATTTTTGGAAAATTCATATCTATTACCAAAATAAGGAGATTTATCTAATTCTCTTTTTACATAAACAACCCGATGTGAAATCACATATGGGGCAATGGTATTTACAATATTAACATCAATCTTGCTAATTCCTAATAACCATGCTAAAGCTTTAGAGTATCTTAATAGATCTTTTGCGACTCTCACACTTAGAATTGAATCAATTTTATTGCAAACATTTTGAGCTGTGTTGAAATGGCATCCTGAACATAATCCAGCACTGGGTTTTATATCTTCAGTATTTCCTTTATCAATTCTAGAACATAAAGTAAATTCTCTAATTATGGCGTGTATATAATTATTTACTTCAGCAGAAAATTTGATTTTATTAATATAGTACCAAATCTCCATCAGTTCATCAATAGTCAGAATCTTAGGAACTTCTATTAATTCATCTCGTCCACTATATTTTTCATCTTTCCCAGCCAAAATTAGTTGTAAATCATGACTCGCAGGCATTGCAATTGGAACTGAAATGCCAAATCTATCTAAAAATGGTTGAGACAAATCAAATGTCCCGACATCGTTAGGATTAATTGTAGCAAATAGGCAAAATTTATTGATAGTTGTAATGGAATCATAATATTTCACAGTTCCTTCAGCAAGGAGGGATAAAAGAATGTCTTGAGCATAGGGAGTTAAACGATTTACTTCATCGATAATCTTCCAAAAATTTGTAACAAATTGTCTCCAAACTACTTCTTCTTCACCTTCTTTCATCAATTTACCTAATTTGAGAGTGCCTATGAGCTTTTCTTCAGTTAATTGCGGATGTCCTCTAATTATCGAACTTTCTATTTCATTTAACGAAGTCGCTGTAAACATTCGACCCAAAATTTTTGAGAGGCTGGTTTTGCCGCCCCCGTGCCCCCCAATTAAAAGCATGGCCGAATTGGGGACTAGAGCATTTAATATACATAAAGTAAGTATTTCTGGGAGAATCTTCGATTGTATTTTTTTACTCCCTTCAGCTAAATGTATGATATTCAATTCTTTATGATGAACAAAGAGTTGATTCGCCTGAATTAAATTGATTATTCTCCAAATCTTTTTCCTTAAAATATCTTCTTCTTCTAAATTTGTCGGCATACAATCCATTCTCTTAAGAATTTTAATATTATATAAGAAGCTGTTTTAATTTATAATATTTTTGGATTATAACTCGAGAATTTCATCCAACCGGTCTATAATATAATCTGGCTGGAATTTCCAAGATTTGAAACCTTTTTCAAATCTTGTTTTGTCCCTTTTTATTAGACATGCAAAAATCTTTGCTTTTTTCGCAGCAATTATATCAGACATTGAATCTCCAATCATTAAAGCATTGTGAATTTTTGGATCGTAATTACATTTCTCTAAGATCGAGATTATTCCACTAGGTGAGGGTTTCGCAAATTTTTGGTCATTTTCAGCTCCCATACTAAATATATATTGAAAATAATGAGCGATTTTAAACTTTCTTAATACATAATCCACCACATAATCAGCCGTATTACTCACTATACCAAGTCTCTTTTCATCCTTCTGATTATAAATTCTTTCTAATACCAATTTAACATCATCAAACAAAGCTATTTTTTTTTGGTTAAATAAAATTTTTCTTTGTTCAAAGTCAGCCTTGTCATAATGCCTCCAAAAGTCTCTAGCTTTAGGAACACCCCACTTATTTAGTACTTCAATGTATTTATCTCCAGCAGACCAAAATATGTATCTTTCCTCCTTATCAGGAATTTTAGGTATGCTCAATTTATTTAGAGTTTTTACTAAAATTTGATTTGCATAAGCCCCAATATTCCCAAGGTTGAGTAAGGTGCCATCCAGATCGAATATATAAAAATCAAAATTCATAAGACTAAAATCTTTTAATTTAAAAATAACCTATGTGTCCCAAATCATTTTTATTTTCATCTAAAGCATAAACCATTCCCATTGATAGAGGTTCTTCATTATTTTCTTTAGTTGATTTAGCTACTCTTGTTAAAGTTACTAATTTCAAGATGAATATTCTATTGCATTTTTTACATTTAATATGAATTTCTTTTGTTTGGCTCTTTTCATCCTCATACTCATCTTTCTTAAGAGGTTCTAACAAATCTGGATTCTCATTATCACAGTTCTCCAAAAAACATTGATCTAATGATATCTTTTCCATCCCGCGACGCGCAAGTGAGATAAATGCATAACTTGGAATTTCTTCTCTTAACTTTTCAATATCAGTCATATTTATCCTAAAAATACGTTTTAATTAATTTTTATTGTTATATTATATAGAATTTACAAGAAATTATATTTTGAATGTTTCAAAAAAGTCTAATTTTGATATAAAAAAAAATTTAACCAAATGTTTTTGCTCTCATAATTTCAGCAATATTTATTCTCTTAATTTTCCGGTAATTGATGTAAAATGAAAATAATAGGATTCCTGAGAAGATTGAGACATAATATAGATAACTGATTGGATAAATATATGATGTTAATCCAGGTATTTCAGATTCCCACTGTTTAAACATCCATCTTAAAAAAATAATTCCGAGAACGATACCAAATATAAAAGAAACACATAAGTAAAATAAAATCTCCACAAATAAACTATTTCTAATTTCTTTATCAAGAATACCTACAGCTTTCATATTTGAGTAATCTTCCATTCTATAATCTGTAATAGACTTAAATACAACCAATATTAATATTACGCCAAAAACCATTAATATAATTCCAAAAACTATTAATGCTGCTGATGATTTGTCAAGAATAAAATTAATTTCGTCTTGTAAAGATTTCAGTGTATTGACAGTATTAATTTCATCGAGATCTTGCACTTCTTTAGCACATTCTTCCACATCATCTTTTGCTGTTAGAAATATTGTATTGATACAATTTGTTTTGTTTAAAAGAACTTGAGCATCTCTAATTGATATATAGAGTGTCATTGTAGCAATTTCATTCACAACGCCTACAATCTTGAATTCTGTACTATTATCGAAAGGTATACTCTTAACATATATAACATCTCCAACTCTTAAACTTAATTCTTTTAATAGATCTTTTGTCACTAATGCGTCATATTGATTTTGTAACTTTTCACCTTTTTCTACATTAAATATATGCATAACTGAATCTTCCTCATATGCTATTAATCTTACGTAGTCTTCAAAGTTTGAGTCTTTCTTTGAAATCGGAGCAACATCAAATATAGCAAATTCATAATCATCAACCTTAGATAATGAGTCAAATATAATACTCGTATGAAACTCATCTTCATATTGCCAAGTATTTGCCACACAATCCCATTGTTCTACTTCGTTAAATCTTTTTTCTAAAGAGTATGATATTCCATCATCGATCCCAAAGAAAAATATTAAAAAGGAACCTGAAATACTAAGAGCAATTAAGAGAGAAACCAAATGTAATTTTCTACCAAAAATCCTCCTTAAATTGTATATAGTAAATGGATGGGGATTTTTCCTGGTCTTCGTATAAACTTTTTCAAAGACATTAAATTTTTCTAAAAACTTGGTTTCATACTTTAAGCTATGCTGAACATCCATTTTAAATGTTTTTTTAACTACAAGAAGAGTTGAAAGTAATGATATTATAAAGAGGATTGAACCAATCCAGATAGCATTTGTAAATTGAAATTGAATTTCAGGAACAAATCCAAACCCAAAAGTTTCAACCAAATAGTTAGTGAAGGGGATTGCAAAAATATTACTCAAAATAACTCCCAAAATTAATGCCAAACTCACAATCAAAATATTAAATATTAAATAACTAGAGGTTATTTCCCGTTTATTAGCACCTAAAGCTTGAAAGACTGAGATAGATTTAAGATCTTTTTCCACTAATTTATTTGTTACAAGTATTAGTGTGATAATGGCTCCTGTAAGTAGAATGATTGTAAGAAATGTTAACATTTGTCGATCCGACTTTTCATCTTCTCTCATTGTTTTGAAGAACGTTTGATCCTCCAAAGGCACAATATTTACAGAGAAAGATTTTAATGCGTTTTGGATATCTTTTTCTACCTTACTTGCATTTAAATTATCATTTAATTGATAAAGAAATTGATTAACTACACGATCTGATCGGTTTAAGATCTGTTCACTTAAATACCCAAGATCTACATAAAGAATAGGATAAGATCTCATGGTTGGAAATGCCAGATTAGAATATAATGGGCTAAATTGGAATTCTGCATTATAACCAATATTTTTAACTGTAATTTCTTTTTTAATCAATCCATAAGATAGGGTTATATTATCACCTATCCCAAGCCCCACTCTTTCAGCAAAACCCCAATTGATAGCAAATTTATATTCATTTAATTTCTCTTTATTTTTATCAACTAACTCATGCATGTGATTTACTCGAGAACTATTTACTCCAATTAAGATTCCATCATATTCCTTTCCGAACACCTTAAAATCCAATTGCATTTGCATCCGTATTTCATAATCCTCCAGCGTATCAGTTATATTTTTTAATTGGTTTTCACAGAAACTCTCAGGAATCATTTCAAAATAGGCAGTAGCATCGGGAGGATTGGTGTATTCCTTAATTTCTTTAATCATATGGGAGCGAAAGTCTTGCATATTAAACATTAAAGTACTGAATGCTATCGCAAATACAAGAAGTATGAAGATTGGAATAGTTTTACTCTTATTTTTAACTAAAGTTTTATAACCCTTTTTCCAGACAAACCAGACTGAAAAGCGCATTAAAATAAATTCCTCCTAAAGATAATTATTAATTTCCTCAACAACTTTTCCTTCATTCAAATATAATTTTGATTTAGCGTACTTATCCGCTAAACGCTCGTCGTGAGTTACGATTAATACAGTTTTGTTAAATTCTTCTGCTAAATTTCTCATTATTTCATAGATTTCATTGCTTCTTGTTCTATCTAAGTTTCCTGTCGGTTCATCCGCTAAAACTAGAGCAGGATTTTTCACTAAAGCTCTAGCTATAGCAACCCTTTGCTGTTCACCACCTGATAATTGATTTGGGTATCTTTTTGCCTTTTTCATATCAAGCCCTAATTTTTCTAACATTTGAAGTGATTCTTGTTTAGCTTTTGGAATATGTGAGAATTGTGCCGCTAATTCTACGTTTTCCATTGCTGTAAGAATAGGAATTAAGTTATAAAATTGAAATATTATACCAAGTTTTTGTCTCCTAAAAAATGATAGTTGTTCTTTGGAAAATTTAGCTATATCTTTAAACTCATCCCCAAAATTTATCAATATTTCACCGCCATCGGCAGAATCTATGCCTCCAAGTAAGTTTAATAGCGTTGATTTCCCACTACCTGAGGGTCCTAAGATCATCTTGAAATCACCCTCTCTTACAGTAAGATTTACATCAACTAAAGCTGTTACTTCAAAATTTCCGACCCAATAACTTTTCTTTACGTTTTTTGTGATAATAGCTAATAAATTCTTTTTCTCATTTTCTTTTTTGGTAAAAGACATCTTTTTAAATCATTTTTTCAAGTTAATTGAAGTTTCATTTATAATGAAATATCTAAAAATAATAAGCGAACCTAAGTATTTAAATGTTTCACTTTTTATGAAGTTTCACTATATCTGAAAAATAAAAATGTAGTGAAAAAACTTAAATATTACATTTTATATGTTATTATTGAAATATTATTCAATTTTCCTGAAGTTTCACAATCGATGAAAAAATGGAAGAGAAGGAATTAGAAAATATAATATATGAAGGTCGGATTAGAGAAAT
>JBHLOJ010000105.1:0-5779 GCA_048940605.1 Promethearchaeota archaeon | reverse complement strand
ACCAGGAAGACGAGAACCCTATTACGAGGTAGACTCAATTCCGTTGTCTTATTTGAAAAGATTCAGAAATTGGTTTGATTTTATTGTGAAATGGAAACCAGAATTAGAAAATAGCTATATAGAACTTAACAAAAATAAGGAAGAGTTAAAAAATTTAAATGGATATGAAAGGATAAAAGAAATTCTAAAGGAATATTTACAACTAATTCCAATATTGGAGCAGTTCTTAGGAATTATTGATCAAGAAATAGAAAAATTTGAATTAAGGAGATAAGCCAACCTCTTTCTAAATGTCTAGTTCTTAGTATTTTCAATAATATTTATCTTTTTGATCATACTTAATTAATATCCATAATTATAGCATATTGATCCGAGCTATGCCTGAAGAAGAATTATCAAAAGAAACACTTAAACACCTCTCTAAATTAGCATTATTAGAATTATCCGAAGAAGAAGAAGAAAAACTTTCTAAACAGTTAGGAGATATTCTTGATTATTTTAAAAAATTAAATGATTTAGATACTAGTAATGTTAAACCAACTACTCACCCAATTGAAGGATTATCTAACGTTTTTAGAGAGGATGAGCCTTGGGAGTCTCTTTCAAATGAAGAGGTTACCAAAAATTCCAAATATAAACAAGATGGATACTTTAAAGCTCCGAGGATTTTAAAAAATAAAGGAACATAAATCCTATTTCTTATATTCATCAGTTAACTTCCTTATAGCTCCAGCCATGTCTCTAAGTGCTTGTCTTCTTTCTGCGGGAGTCATTTTTTCAAAATCATCACCCACATCTGATCCAATTGTAGAAGCCATAACTTGGAATTTCTTATAAACTAATCCACCAATATAACGATCATAATAAGATAATGCCTTCTCTAACTTAGGATCAGTTTTAATTTCTTCCCAAAGCTCTAATGTTTCTAATGATTTAATTCCTAAATCTATTCGAAACCAACTAATTGGAAATAATAATTGCCGTTCTATTCCTAAATCTATGATAGCCAGATTTTCTTCATCAATATATAGTTCTGGAATCACATCTTCTTTAAAAACGATATTGTCACTCATAATATAAAGATTAGCTGCTCCCCGGGAGGTACATACAATCCCAGTTGCAAAACCTTTAGCCATTCTCAAATTGTCAGCATAATCTTCTAATTTTGTGCCGTTTAAATGCAGATTCACCCTTTTGGATCCTTGAAATTCTAATTTAATTCTATTGCTACCTTTTAGGTCGGAAAGAATTTTTGGAAATAACTCATCATCTCGGGTTTTCTTATGGGCATCGAGTAATTTATTAATTATTTGATAATCTAATTTCAGTCCTGGAATAATAGTGTTTTGATTAAGAAAAGCATCAACTTCAAAATCCAAAATACCGTAAAAGAGTCTCTGATGATTCATAATGTTATAAATGCTATCCACAATTGTTTTGATTAAAGCTTTAGGATCTTCACGAACAGAATCATATTCCTTAGTTTCAAAAGTATCAATTTGATCTTCTAAACCCTCTTCTTGATAAAATGCCCCCCAACTTAATTCACTGAAAATAGATCCTTCAGAATATAAATTATGATTCTGATCGATACTTACAATACTTTTAGAACCTCCAAGTTCAACTCCTAATTTAGATCCAGAGGCTAATATAGCTGAAGGTGGATTATAAAATTCTATCGGCAATTATTAACAATCTCAGTTTTTATTATATCTTTCAATTGACTATAGATAAAATTTATATAAATAATTAGTGGAATCTCTAATAAGAAACTATAAAGAATCTTTTTTTTATTTGGATCATATCAATATTCAAATTTTAAAATTACATATCTGGAGATATTTTTCGTCGGTATTCTGAATATTTTGTAAGTATTGCTAAACATTTAGTTGGATAATCCCATAGTGAAAAGATAGGAATATCAGATAGAATAAGTTTTTTCATCCAAGATGAGGTATATGGGATCGGTCCAGCATAGAATAAAGGGACCGAATATATCTTCAATAATTTTTTTATCGGTTCTATTATCATAGGTTCAATTAAATTTTTCATTTGTTTCATTCTAGGATCAATTTTTCCTCCTGATTTCTCTACCACCTCCCCAATCTCATCAAAATCGTACATTCCAAAAACAATTATACTATCAACCTCCCCAGATTCTAGTAATATCTTTGGAAATTTAATCAACATATTTAAGAAGTTATCATGAAAAGTTGCATCAATAGGATTATTAGCACTAGCAGTTGATGGTAAATCTTTTCTTATTTCTTCTTGTAAGGATTTAGAAAACTCTGGAACTTTTAATCCAAATTGTTCTGTGGTTTTTGCCATCATAGCCCCAGGGCCACCCGAATCTGTAATGATTCCTACACGTTTTCCTTTAGGAAAGGTTTGATAGATTTGAGCTTGAGAAAATGTTCTCAGATAATAAAGGAAATCTAACACAGAAGCAGTAGATATAACTCCCGATTCTCTAAAAACAGCATCATATATTTTATCATCACCACTGATAGATCCTGTATGTGACATAATAGATCTCGCCGCTGCGCCAGTTCCTCCTGCATATATCGCTACTATTGGTTTATATGGGGTAATTTCCTTTAATAACCTTCTAAACTCTTTTCCTCGCTTTACTTCTTCTATATAAAGGCCAATAACATCTGTTTGGGGATCCGCCTTGAAATAATCTAATAAATCTACTATATCTATATTTCTTTCATTACCAACTGATATTGATTTTCCAATTTTTATACCCATCTCATTTGTATACCAGGCTGTTTGGGCTGCAATTGTACCTGATTGACTTACTATTGAAATATTACCACGTTTGTGTGGGAGATAAATCCAAAATGTATTAAAATAAGCATTTTTTTTCTCAGGATATCCATACCATCCATTGAATACTCCTAAACAGTTAGGACCAATGAACCTTATATTATATTTTTGTGCTATAGTATCAATACGATTAGAAAGCTCAATTCCGTTAGAACCAACTTCTCTAAATCCACCTGAAGTGATAATCATATTTTTTATACCCTTTTGACCACATTCTTCCATTACTTCTGGTATAACTTTAGTTGGTAATATTATGAATGCTAAATCTGGAGTTATAGGAACATCTAGTACAGATTTATATGCCTTAAATCCTTGAACCTTTTCTAATCTTGGATGGATTGGATAAATTTCACTATAACCGCCACCTGTAATAATATTATGAAGTTGCATAGAACCCATTGTCCCTAATAAATTATTATTTGCTCCAAAAACACAGATTCTTTTAGGATTTAAAAATTGTTCTATAAAGTTCTCTTTCAATGGTTTTGTATTATTTTGAGTCATAAAGTCCCCTACTTCTAAATTCTAAAGAATAAAATGATTAAAAAAATAAGAGTGTTTCTTTTAGGGAAAGTGTTTGTGATTCCTTATAATTAAGCTTTCCCCTCATTTTCTTTATGTTTTTCCAATTATAAATTCTTCTTTATGAGTTAATTCTGACATCTTTAATCTTCTCACATTTAGTATACAAATACCTACTTTTAAATCATTCCTTACCGGTACTCCCAAAACCCCCCTTTCCCCTGACAGAATCAGGTAATTTGTCAGTTTCAATAAATTCATAATCAATCATCTTTGACATAATGATTTGACAAATCCTATCTTCTTTTTTAAGAGTAACTTGATCATTAGATAGATTTACTACTATTGCCATCCATTCATTTCTATAACCAGAATCAATGGTTCCGGGACTATTAACAATAGAGATTCCTTCCCATAGAGCTAAACCGCTTCGGGGAACAACTTTAAAATAATATCCTTCAGGTATAGCTGTGGCAAATCCCAGTAGACACCCAATTCTTTCTAAAGGTTTTAAAGTATAAGAATCAGCCTCGATGTCTAGTAATTCTCTTTTTTTATCATCAGTAGATATCTTCCTAAATCCCATTATTTGTGCATCTGCCCCAGCATCACCTGGTTTAGATGGTTTTGGGATTTTTACATCCTTTCGAATTTTTTTAATTCGGACTATTAATCTTTCTGCTTTTTTACTCATTATTTATCATTCATAATCAGCCTAAATTCTAAAAAATACTTCTTATTAAATATTAAATAAATTTGAATAGAAAAAAAATCTTATACAATTATTCATTTAAATACAAAATTAATTATATCTCTGGTGATTATTTGATTATAATTGATAGATTTGACCCGAGAAGTGACAAACCTGCTTTAAAAGAAATTTTTGAAGATTTCATCGAAAATAAATCTTATTTCTTCTCTCATTGGAAAAAATTTGAAGAAGAACTAAATAGTAGGGCTTTAAATCTTCAATATAGAAATTCAATGGTTGTGGCTAAAGATGAGGGAAAAATCATAGGTTTTGGAACTTATAGTTTATTTCGAGACTATTTAGGAAATGATAGGGTCTTAATTCATCAAGTTTTGACAAAAAAAGAAGATTCTTTCAAAAAAGGAATTGAAGAGAAGGTCATTCGTGAAATTCAGTTATATATCAAAAGATCGTTAAAAATAGATAAAGTTTATTTTATTTGTCCTGATGAAGACGGAGCTCAAAGAAATTTATTTTTAAAACTTGGTGTAAATAAATCCAAATATATTTGGTATGAACATGAAATATAACTCTTTTCTTTTGGATTTCTATTAAACAATTATATAACGTGACTTTTTTGACAGAAAATATTGATAAACTTATTAAAGAGGCAAAAGAATTAACGAATCAAGAAAGATTCGATGAAGCGTTAGAAATTTTAGAGAAATTATTTACAGATAATCCTCATTCTGAAGATGTCAAAAAGAGTCTTCTAGAAACTCTATTTATTTATGGAGGTTATCTTAATGATGAGTATATCTTACAATATGAAAAAGCAAAGGATATGTTTAAAAGAATCATAGAAATCGATCCTACTAACTATCGAGCTCATTATAATTTAGGTATTGCTAATTTTAATTTGGATGACCTCGAAAAAGCAAAGGACTGTTATGAGGAAGCAGCTAGAATTAAACCTGATTATCAATATTGTTTTTATAATATAGGATTGGTCTACGAGACAAAGGGTGATTTACAGGAAGCATTAAAATATTATGAAAAAGCCTTAGAGATAGATCCTACATTTCCATACGCACTAAGCGCAAGATCTTCTATTTTAAGCAATTTAGATGAACTTAAAAAAAGTAGTCGTAGTTCAAATCAGCAAAAAAATATTAAGCATCTAAAATCATTACTAGAAGTTTCAAAAAGAGTAAGAATTGATATGATTCAATCTTTATTGAATATAGAAAAGGAAGAATTTTTAGACTTGCTAATTGGTTGGTGTAAGAAATATAAATTTGAAATAGATGGTGATTTTTTAATCATAAATAAAGAAACCTTACCAGATTTAATCAATAGTTTAGATGAATAGGATGGTTTTAGTTTATAGGATAATCTATTAATTCTATATGAACAAAGTTTTATTTTGTTAATTTGTGATGAATTGAATAGCAAATAATTACTACCACAAAAAATATTATCCCTGCGATTATATATCTTATAACTGTAGGATCAGTAAGTACGTCTGTTATACTATTTGACTGAAACATAAAAAACAAATCCTAAACGATTTAAAATCTTAATAGAACTCGTCATATATAAAATTTAACAATTTTCGTTATAAGAGAATTTTATTGAATAAAGAAGTAAAAAGAAAAAAATAGAATTTAATTATTAATTTTACCTTTCTAGCTGGAAATTTACTTGCACTCTGACTCGATAGATTAACTT
>JBHLOJ010000104.1:4257-11823 GCA_048940605.1 Promethearchaeota archaeon | reverse complement strand
TAAACTATAATATCTTCATTTCTTCCTTTTGCGAGCACCATTTGCTTTGCTCTCTCATAAATTTTAATAACTTCGTCAAAAGGAGGATTTTCTGCTAATTTACCTTGTCTTACAGCTTTTTTCATTTCAGCATCATATTCTCTTGCCATTTTTTCAGCTGTTTTGATCATATCATTAATTAGTTCTTCAAAATGTTCTTCTTCTCTCTTCTGTTCTTCAATCTTTCTTAATTGTTCCTTATCAATAGGAACTTTCTCGCTTCCTTTTTGTATTTTTGATATATCTTCTATTTCTTTTTGCTTTATTTCCTTTTCTGCTTCAATTTGTCTTAATTTTCTATCTTTTTCTAACTTCTCTTTATATGCTTGAACTTGACTCAAATAAATTGCAGCATCAGTTTCCCATCCTTTTTCTAGTGATAATTGTCTTGCTTTTGTGAATATTTGGATAATTTCAGGATAAGGACATTCTAATTCAAATTTTCCTTTTCTTAGTGCCACTTCATATTCTCGTGCTAATCTTTCTGCTTTTTTAGTCATATCATCTATTTCTGCTCTAAATTTCTGAATTTCTTCTTCCTTTTTTCGTTGTTCTTCTAATGCTTCTAATTTTTCTTCTTTTAAAACGGATTTCGATTCCTCCTTTGTGACTTTCAACAATTCCTTAGATTCCTCTCGTTTAGATGCCTTTTCTGCTTCTATTTGTCGAATTTTTTTGTCTTGTTCAAATTTTTGAACATAAACATCAATAGTATCATCATAGATCGAAGCTTCACTTCTCCATCCTTTATCCATTAACAGTTCTTTTACTTTCCTATAGATTTCTATGACTTGAGGATAAACACATTCTTCAAATAATTCTCCTTTTTTAATTGCTTTCTGCATTGCTAATTCATATTCACGAGCCATTCTGGATGCTTCAGTTGCCATATTGTCAATCTGTGCTTTAAAAAACTCAGTCTCCATCTTTTGAAACTCTATCCCTCTTAATCTTTCTAATCTCTCAAATCTTTCTTGTTCTTCCTGTTCCGTTACAGCTTGTTCAATTTTTTCAACTTGTTGCATCTCAATTTCAACTTCTTCTGTTTTTTCAACCTTTTGTTTTTCTAACTCCATTATGTATAATGATCGTTCATTTTCCAATTGAGAGATCGTATCTTGGACTTTTTTAACTTCATAATCCCACCTTAATTCTTGAAATAAGGTACTTCCTTCCTTATATAATTCTAAGGCTTCATCAAATTGTTTGTTTTTAGCCAATTCTGCTGCCTGTCCTAATACTTCATAGGCTTGAGATGAAATTGCTTCTTCCCTTTTCTTAGCATCCTGGTATTGCTTTAACTTTTCCTCTTTTAATTGTTCTTCTCTGCTAACTTCTTTTTGTTCTAATTCATATTTAACTTCAGGTAAAGGAGTTTTAACACCACGTAAGAATTCTGCCTTTTTATTATAGCATTCTTCGATTAGTTTAAATACTCTCTCAACTTCTTCAGGTTTATTCATATTCTCGAAAATCTCAACAGCTTCATCATATTTATCCAAAGAATCCTCGAATCTATTATCTTTTAGTAACATTTTGCCCTCATTTATTAATTGAGCTGCTTCTGCCAATGAATCTACTATACGTTCTTCATGAGTTAACTTAGCTTTAAGATCAGCAGCTAAGGGTTGTTCTTCAATTTCAAACTGCTTACCTTTTTCAACTTTAATTTCTTCTTCTCTAAATGCTTGTTCTTTTAATATGTAAACTTCGGAGATTTTATTATTTATGGCTTTAATTTCTTCTTCTCTATTTATTTGAGTGTATAATCCAATAGCTTGTCGTAAAATTTCTATAGCATCATTATAATACATTGATTCTATAAGATTTATTGCATGCTCAACCAATTCATATGCTTCAGAAGCTATATCTTCTTCCATTCCCATTAAATCTGAGAAAAAAGCTTCTTTTGTTGGATCAAAACCGGTTTCATCAAAATCCCGTTCAAAATCCTTCTCTTCCTGTTTATCCGTATTGTTCACCAACTTTTTAAGGATAATTAGTCATAAATTGTTTGATAATTATTAATGTCTAAAATAAATATGAAAATTCTACTATTTCTAGAATTCATAAACTAAAATTAAATATTTAATTAATTAAAATTCTAATTTACCTAATTTTTTATTAAGATATTCATCACAAATTTTTCCTCCTTCACTCGTTAATGCCCAGCCATTAGTATCTCTTTTAACAAGACTTAAATTTTCAACGCTCCTCAAAATGTCTAAGACCTCAAGTTCACTTTTACGAATATTGAAATCTACTCTAAGACTAAAAACAATTTCATCAATTGGAACTGCGCTTCCAAGTTCATCTTCCATAACACCTAGTGCAGCAATAATCTGGTTTTGTTCTGCCATACCCTCATCCAAAGAACTTGAAATCTCATCCTGAAGCCAAGGGTTTTTATCTAACAGCTTTTTTATTGCTTTCTCATCCCCTTTTTTGAACACTTTATCGAATTCTTCTCTGATTTTCTTTTTTGCCATAATAGATTCCTATCTCGATGTAGTTGTCTAACAAAATTTGTTTTTATTTAATCCTAACTATAATATAAATTTTGAAAATAAAACCTTTTATGATAAGTATAAAAAAGAATATTATTCCAATTTATTCAAAAATTCTTCAATTTCAGACTTATTTGCCATATAAAATTTCTTTGTTTCACCTTTTATCCAAGAAAGTCTTATATTTTCTTTTGTTGCTTCATCATCGATTGAATCTTTAAGTGCTTTTAAAGCTAAATTAACTAACTCTTCAAAACTCATATTTTCATTATAATTATCAATAAGATATTGCCGGGCATTAGCTTCACCATTACCTAGGGCATAAGCTTTGAATGGGCGGTAAATTCCACTTGGCGAAGTTGTGTAGATTTGAGTACCTAAAGCATCTATCCCAATAAAGAACAGAGCGCACCCCCAAGGACGTACACCGCCAAACTGTGTATATTGTTGCTTCAGGTCTGCAACTGCCTTGGCTAACATATTAAGACGAACTGGTTCATCGTAAGTTAATCTAAACGATTGAGCTTGTACTCGTGCATAATTAATAAGTGCTCGAGAATCCGCATGTAATCCTGATATACCAACTCCAATGTGCTCGTCCACTTGAAATATTTTATCTATTGAATCGCCATCCATTAAATTAGAAGCAATTTTAATCTGGGCGGCTAAACACACATCTTCTTTAGATTTTACTGCTACAGCAAGAGTTCCCCTTCTAACTGCTTCTAATGCATACTCTACTTGAAATAGGCGTCCTTCTGGGCTGAATACTGTTAATGCTCTATCATAGGCTCTACCTTGTCCACCAAACATTCGAATTCTAACCTTCTTATTCTTTTGATAATAATAGAATAAACTTAGTATCTTAAATAATTTTAAGAATTTTAATTTAATGTTTATACTCAATAAAAAGTTAAATCTTCTGGGTGTTTTTCAGAATAGCTAAGGTTAATTCTTTAAAAATTAATTCAACATTTATGTTTTCTTTAGCACTTGTCTCATAATATGCGATTGCATTTATTTCTTCTTTTAATGCTTCACCATCCGTTTCTCCGACCTCCCTATTACCTTGATTTGCTAAATCTATTTTATTTCCTACGAGAATGTAAGGTTTACCATCCCCAATCACTTTCTCTACTTCTAATTTCCACGCTAGAATGTTTTGGAAGGAGCTCCTACGCGTTAGATCATAACAAAAAACTACTGCCGTACTACCCCTATAAAAAGGTGGACGAACGAAGCTGAAATGCTTCTGTCCTGCGAGATCCCAGAGTTGGAGCTTAACAATATAATTTGGGAACTCTTCCAGATCCACTTGCTTAGTAGAAAAGTTCGATCCAATTGTCATAATATAGTTTTCCTTAAAGGAGTTCTCACAGTAGCGAAGAACCATAGATGTTTTACCTACTCCACCATCGCCAACGACGCAAACCTTGTAGATAAATGATCGCGTCGAGTTTTCTGGAATTTTACCCACTCACCTTTCTGGTTAATCTATATAACTCAATACAGAAATCAATCTAAAATTTTAATATTGATTTTTATTTAAAATTTTTGAACTTTTCATACTTAAGTAATACTATTAATATATTTGATTAATAAAAATACTTTTATTAAATTTTTATCATTCCAGAGGAACTTTATAAACATCATGTGCAAAATTTAATTAGAATAAAATCTACTAATTCGTCTTTAAACTATTGTTAGTCTTTTTCCTATAATAATTTTTATAATAAAAATGGATTAAGATTCATATTTTACGATTTCCTAAAGTTTAAAAATTCGAACTAGATTATCCATATGAAAGACTGTGATCGGGACTGAGGAAACTACATTAGTGAATATGATATGTCCATATTGTAAGGAAAGTTTTAGAAAGCAAGTTGAGTTTCAAAAAAAGACTGGCTTATTTACAATCTTAATTAAAAACCATCCAAATGGTGAGGACTGTCCACCTTTCATCGCATTTATAGATAGTAATGGAAGGCATAGAGGATCTCAAAAGATCGACGATGTTGAAGAAGAAGCGTCTATTAATGATCAGTTACTTGATAACGCTCGGAATAGTATAAATGAGCTAGAAAACACTTTAAGATTTTACCATTTAAAAGTACCTAGGAGAGGAGGGAGGGGATTTGATCATAAGGTTGCAAGTGTTAAGGATAGATCATTTCTGGGTTCAAAATTTTATAAACAATTAATTGACTTTTTAACTGAAATTGAAGACGACAATTCTTTTGGCGTAATAATCAAAGATGACGAAGGAGATTTTGAAGGTGGACTTTTGATATATGGGAAATATCTCGGAATGATATTTACTATGTTTTGGAATGATCAGAAAGGAGTTCAAAACAAAACTATTGATGATATAAAGGGCTATTCTTATCTCACAGTTGAGAAATTATTAGATCTTTATGACTTAATGGATTTCTTTTTCTAAATGATTTCACTTTTTTATGATTTTATATCAAAATTTATTTCTTTTTTGATTTGTTATAATAAATAAAATCAATTACAATTTTTTGTATTAATTACCCTTCTAAAGTATTTCTAATATGGATAATTTAGAGGAAAAGACTAAAAGATTTGCAGAATTAATTCTTCATTCAAAAAAGATTGTAGCACTCACAGGAGCAGGCATGAGTACTGAAAGTGGGATTGCGGATTTTAGGTCTCCTGGAACCGGATTATGGGAAAAAGTGGATCCCTATGAATATGCATCAATCGATTCATATATTAATCATCCAACTAGAAATCTGGAGTTTATGATAGAAACCGGAAAAGCGATTTTTAGTGCAAGACCAAATAAAGGTCATAAAGCTCTTACTAAACTTCAAAAACTTGGCAAATTAAAGGGTGTCCTCACTCAAAATATTGATCGATTGCATCACAAAGCGAAAACGAATAATATCGTTGAATTTCATGGAAATGTTATGGAATCAAAGTGCTTAAGCTGTGGAAAAGTCTTTCCGATTACTTCAATGGTTAATCAAGTATTACAAGGAAAACGACCTTCATGTGAAGCTTGTAATGGAATGCTAAAACCAAATACAATTTTTTTCGGGGAACCTTTAGAATCAGATGTTCTAGGAGCAGCAGATCAAATGATTGCAGATTGTGATTTACTAATTGTTCTTGGATCATCGCTCGTTGTATATCCTGTAGCCTGGTATCCTCAAAAGGCACTATCTCTTGGCGCAAGATTAGCCATAATAAACATTCAAGAAACTGATATGGATTCAAATGCAGAAGTAGTAATACATGAGAAAATTGGAGATATATTTCCAAAAATAGTTTCAATTGTAGAAGAAAAAATAGATAATAAATAAAAAAAAAAGAATAAGAATTTACTTTACTAGTGTCTTAATAATTTTTTGTCTACTTTACCAACAGTGGTTAATGGTAATTCTTCAGTAATTTCAATGGATTTTGGAACTTCATAGGGTGCACAATTCTCTCTAGCAAACGCTATAATATCTTCCCTAAGTGCTTCCTTATTTCCATCATATTTAAAGTCAGGATCAAGTTGAATGAATGCTTTTACAATTTCAGAACCAGGTCTTTCTGGATTTGGGATACCAATTGTAGCAACTATCTCAATAGCAGGATGTTTTGTTAAAGTATCTTCTAATTTTGCAGAGAAAACTTTATAACCTCCAACGATTATCATGTCTTTAGTTCTATCTACAATTCTTACATACCCTTCTTCATCCATCGCCCCCATATCCCCTGTATGCATGAATCCATCAACATCCTTCGCTTTTTTCGTCTCTCCAGGTTTATTATAATACCCCTGCATTACCATGGGACCCTTAACACAAATTTCTCCCGGTTCTCCAATAGATACTTCCTCTCCAGTATCGGGATCAAGTAGTTTGAAATCCACATTAGGGAATGGAAGACCAACATGACCTAACTTTTTTTTGCCTTTTGAAGGATTTCCAATTGTAAGAGGTGAAGTTTCAGTCATACCATATAACTCAATTAACTTTCCTTCTCCAATTACACTTTCCAATATTTCTTGTGATTCTTTTGGAAATGGTGCTGCAGCTGAAATTACATAATCGATCATTTCCTTGTCGATCTTTTTGAATTTTGGGTTCTTTAAGAGCATTTGATATAATGTAGGCACGTTAGCTAATACACTTGGCCTGTATTTCAACATTTCTTTAATGATATGTGTTGTATCTCTCGGATTTGGGATTAGGATTTGGCTCCAACCTAACATTATTACGTTAGCGCAAGTGAATAATCCCGCAATGTGGAAAAAGGGAAATCCTGATAAACCAAAACCCTTACCGAACTCCCAACTAAGCCAATGTTGAAAAATTTTAACATCAGAAATGAAATTCCTGTGGCTTAACATAGCTCCCTTGGGGGGTCCTGTTGTTCCTCCAGTATATTGAATAAAAGCTATATCATCTGGACTTACTTTAACATCTGGTAATTCACCAGAGAATTTTCCTTTAACTTTTTTATGATATTCAAGAACAGTTATTCCTTCTAATGGAGTGACCTTTCCTTTAGGGATTTTCTTCATCAACTTTCCCATCCTTGCTATAAATTTTGGCATAAAGCCACCAACACTAGTAGTAACGACTAGTTTGAGTGCGGGAACTTTATCATAGATTTTCGTTATGTGTCCGGCAAAGACCGCGTCTAGTGTAAGGAGCGCTATTTGTTTTCCACCTGAGCCTAAATCATTTAATTGATATTGAATTTGAACGGTCGAAAGAAGTGGAGAAACTCCAGAGACTATCAATCCTGCTTTTAAGCCTCCTAAAACTCCAATTACATACTCTGGTATGTTTGCAAGACATATGCCTAATACATCTCCTTTTTTAAAGCCATTTTCAATCAACATATTAGCAAATTCATTTGAGAGCTTATCTAATTTTCCATATGAGACTTCAGTACCGTAAAAAAAGAAAGCCACTTTATCAGGGACTTCTTCAAATGCTCTTCTTGTCGCTTGGATGAATGAGGTTTCAAATTCTTTTGGGTCTAAATCTTTTATTCC
>JBHLOJ010000104.1:0-4157 GCA_048940605.1 Promethearchaeota archaeon | reverse complement strand
GGGACTTCTTCAAATGCTCTTCTTGTCGCTTGGATGAATGAGGTTTCAAATTCTTTTGGGTCTAAATCTTTTATTCCAGGATCGTAATTATGGATCCAGAAACGATCACTATATTTTTTTGACATTTCTTGCATCATCATTTTTCACAGTCACACATTTTTCAGACTGATAATATATAATTTAACGCGACTTATTATAAAGTTAATTTGTACAGAATGATGAATGCAATTCACTACTCCTGTAAAAAAAAAATAGAATTAAATAATAAAAAAAAAAGTTAATTTTATAAGATTCTGTTTTATCTCAAATTCACTTTTTATTATTAATGTTTAATCTTTTAGCGTGGATAACTTAAACTATAATATGATCTTAAGGCATCCAGATTAACTGAGTACGAATTTTTTTCTTCTCGATATCTGGGATTATACAGCATATTAATTTGAAGATCTCTAACATTATGATTTTGCCTCTCTTCTTTTATACCTTCTTTACTTACATCTTTAAAAATTACAACTACAACAGAATCTTCTTTTGCCCATTTTTTTAACTCTATCAAATTTCACCTCATTTTTTCTTTATTTTTTTTAAAATACTTTTATTTTCTAAAAAAACATATTTAGTTATTCAATTTTGAAGTTCAAGAGCATCAGAGCTATTACTGTGTAGAAGAACATTAAGATATTTATGTAAACAAATTACAATAGTCCTTTTATATCTCAAATTGTTTAGAACAGATACGCAAGGATACTTTTAGCACAATATATTCTTATCATAATTCATCAAATTTTAGTTTTTGATTTCGTTTACTGATCATTGGATCGGTAATACTAATCAAAAATGTTAAAGTATTTAAATCTATCTATCACATAGACATCCAAAAATGGGATATCTTGTAATATTGCTTTCTTAACCATAAAGTTTTTAAATCAAGTAAATTTATATTAACCATAGTAAAAGATTTTCAATTTTAAGCAATAAACTTTTTTCTCTTCAACAGAAAACTAAAACTCCTTTTGTATGATCTCTTGAAAAATATGTGAGTTTTAATAATCCCTCCTTTTAATTGGAAACATATTAAATCTATCAAAACATATTTGTCGGCAATCTTATATCATTTGAAATTGAACCCTTATTTACTTTTACTTCTACTCTCCTCTCCCAGTCTCCATATAACATTTCTACTTTAAAAGATAAAACTATTTCTAGGTAAAGCAACGATCTTACTATTCTCTGAATAAATTCCGTATATTTCAGAAAATTGTCGGTGTATTCTTGTTTTATTTTGAAGAATTGTTTCTTCATATGATGACTGAATTTGGTTCGGGATTTACAGTCTATAAAAATAAATCCTATTCTCAACTCATTTCAAGTGGAGACAACACTCTAGATGAGTTACTTTCAGGAGGATTTCACAAAGATTTAATTTATTTATTATACGGAGATAAGAAGTTAACGACCAATATTTTGCTAACGACTTCGGTTATTGTTCAAAAAGCATTTAACAATGGAGGACTTGGTGAGGGTATTAGAGTTGCATTCATTGACGGAAATAATCGCTTTAATCCTTATAATGTAAGCAAATTTGCGGTGTCACAAAACTTATCCCCTCAAAAAGTATTAGAAAGAATTCTTATTTCACGAGCGTTTACATGGGATCAAATGGTCGAAATTTTGGAGAATAGACTTTCCATTCTTGAAGATGTGAAAGTTGTGTTAATTTCCGGAATTACGACTCTGTTTGAGGGCTATGAAAAACAGACCTTTGAAGATCTGCTTAGAACAATAGATGGAATCAAACAAATGCTCTGGAAAACAAAACCTCTCATCATAATAACTGCCCCTTTACATGAGAATTCACTTTTCAGACCAAAAGGGGGAAAAATACTATCGCATTTTGGGAGTGTGCTAGTAAAGATAACTGATGATGAAAGGTATGATGAATACGTTCTCGTACAACACCCTTACCTTCCAGAGAATCGGTTATTAAAATGGAAGCCTCAGACCTCTAAGAAGAAAATCCCCCTGAAGAATGCGACGATAGATTGCTGGATTTAGAAAAATCACCAAAAGGCTTTTTCAAATTTATCGATAGTGTCTTGTAAGCTCCCTTCAATATATTTCTCAAAATCCTCAAATACGCTTATGTCATTATCCCAATTATCAAATGTCTCTTTTGGATACAAGTTAAAGAATTTCTCCACAATATTTTTCAGTTCTACTTTGACTTTTTTATCTTTAGCTTTTTTCTCTGAATTTACAATAAAAGAAATTCCATGTTGTTTCGTCATAATGAACTTTTTATCTTTTAATTCAAAACTAGATAAACCCCCTGCAGAAATCTGTTCAGCAAACATATTTAGTGCAGACATCAGTGCACCAAATAGTTGTTCATCTACTTTTTTATCAAAAACTCGATGGTATAAGACAGCGCCTGCTTCATTAATAATCCAAATATCTTGTATTATCTTTTCCACAGAAATCACAGCGTATTATATTCAACCTAACTTTAAAGATAATTAAGAAAAAATAAATATAAAAAATTTAATATTTAATTCTTGAAAAAGTAATAGTTTATTCACTAGCTCTTGGTCTTATATATCCATAATAAGCACCAAAAATTCCAACTATAGCAAAAGTCCACCCTAGAAAATAGAATACTGTAAAACCTGGGCTCCCTAATAAGATAAATACGCGATCCAATGCAAAACCAAGAAATATCAACATAAAACTAACTGACATGATTGCCAATGATAAAAATGCTTGTTTATAGCTTTTTTCCTCTACTGATCGATAAGATTCTATGGATCTTCGTAGAAAAGGGGTGTATACCATAACCATATATATGAAGACAATTAAGAAAGCACCAACATCTAATAATGTGTTCTCATTTTCATAGATAAATAGCGTATAAATACATGCTAATACTCCATATATTATTATGATATACTTCTGTAGTGCCTTATATCCTTTTTCAAATACATTCACTTTTAATATATAAGACAAGAATATAGCAATAGTTACAAAAAGTTCACTTATTCTAAAATCTGATATCCTGTTATAGAACCAAGTGACAACTGGATTATTTTGCACCTCCTCCCACTCTAAAACAGCGAAAATTTTCGACAACCAGGAAAAAACAATTGCGATAAAATAAAATATAAAAATAAAGAAAAGCAGAAGTGTAAGTTTATGGCGCTTAATGAAGTATTTTTTCAGGATCAAGACAAGTAAAATCGCAGCAAATGTGAGGATAAAAAGTTCAAAGATCATTCCAATGAAATTTAAAAGTATCTCTTGATCAACCATAATACATTAATGATGAAAATCTGACTATTTATAGTTTTATTTTGTGCAAAATTGATTAAACTAAAGAAAATGTAAAGGAAAAAGAATACTAAACGCTTTAATTTTCCTTTTTTTTATACACATTTGGATCCTTTTTTTCTAATGTGAGAGGATCTCCCCCAAATTGCACTTTCTTTCCTTGATAATAAAAAGTAGACTTCTCCTCGCAGATTTTATCCCATTCTTCTAATCCTAATTTTTGTATCATGACTGAATTGTAGACTTTAGAGTTGTGGGGAGTAAAAATCTCAAAGTTTACGATAGGTTGGAGCATTTCACAAGGAAAATCACCGCATTCATAGCAAAATTCGTGACCTTTGTTTGTTATGCATTCATAAGTTTTACATACAGGGAATTTAAGAATTTGCCCTTTCTTATCTCGACATCCTGTACATCCAAAAGTTTGCACACCTGGACATCTCTTGCAGTAAATTCCACAGGGAGCATGCCAATTTTTTAAATCTTCTGACATTTAACAAAACCACTATTTTAATTTGATAAGTTTAGATATATACTAAAATTAAATTTTGCTCTTATTATTTTCTTATCTATGATTTTAATTATCAAAAATCAGTAAACTTGTAATAAAATTTTTAATTTTTGGAGATTTTTTATTTTAGAATAACGAGGTTGAGGAATTATTAGTAATTTCTCTTCAAATATCTCACTTTAGCTAAGTTTTCAAGACAAATAAACATATAATAGTTAAATTAAAGGAAATAAAAAATTTTAGCTAGAACAAAATCGAAAAATTGCCATCGTATTTTCTTTTAAATTCTGCAATGAATTACTTCTCTTGGTTATCATTATGG
>JBHLOJ010000204.1:0-2901 GCA_048940605.1 Promethearchaeota archaeon | reverse complement strand
CACTCCTTATCTATTAAACGGTCGATAATCCTGTATATTGTAGTTCTTTTAATATCTAACTCTTCATTCAAAATTCCTACTTTACTACCACAAGTAGATCTCATTATTAATTTCAATAGCAACACTATGTTGGATTTGGAAAGCAATTTGAGACGTATGAATGCTATAACCACAAAAATTTACGATTCCTGTAAATATAAATTTTAGAATCTTTTCAATTTCTTAGGATATTCTTGAAAAGGTGTTCTTGGTTCTAAACTAATCCAATCAGTATTAGTTTCTAAATGAGAGAGAGTTCTTAATAAATCAAATGTTAACCATCGAGACGCTTGAGGGTGTAATGAAGATTCCCATATTCCATATTCATTTTGTTCTGCTTTAACAAAATCCATGAGTTCTGAAATCCTCTCATCTTCTAATGAAGCACCAATCTTCCAGCAAAGCTTTAAAATATGAGCCGCATCCATTTTGGAATAGTAGGTTCTCCAGCCTTTTGATTCTTCTAACCCAATAAGACGAGAAATAATGAATCCCAATAAATAATTTTGCTTACTCTCAATTCCTAAAATTAAATCAAGAGCTTTTTTAGCCTCATCACTTTTACATCTTCTTGGGTGATATGCTAAACAATTTAGTACAGCGATCGTTGACGATCTACACCCCCAGCGACTATGTGGGATTCTACGATAACCACCTACTTTTCCATAAACCCCAGAGGCTGTCCCAGTAGACCAAGTTCCATCTTCTAATCTTTGTTCCATTAACCAATCATATGCTTCTTCTGTACGTTCATCTGTAGAAAAACCACTTGCAGCTAGTCCTTCTAATGGAGTTGCAGTCTGCAGAGGTATCATGTCATATCCCCGAATTTCTTCAAAGGGACCCTTTTTAGTAGTAGGAATCGGCCATGAATGATCATCTTTTTGTTTCGAATAAATATAATCAGCAGCTTTTCTAACAGCACTATGATTTTTATCAAATCCAAGATATCCTAACCTTACTAATGCTTGAGAAGTTGCTTGAAGATTACCCGTAGTGGAAACTTTCCCAGTAAGATCTACACTACTCCAAGAACCGTCAGGTAATTGAGATTTAATAAGGGATTCGACAATCGGATCCTTTTCACGCAACTTGAGTAGTTCTTGGACCTCATTATCATTATCCGGACGATTCAGAAGTTCTTTTAAAACAAGAAGTCTTAAATTTGGTGAAGGATCTGTTAATAATAATGGAACCCAAGTCATTTTATCCCCTCCAAGACTTCTTTTATGTATGGTGCTGTAGGAGTTTTTGATTTCGTCATCATTTCAGGAGTACCAGTGTAAATTTGGTTACCACCGTTTTCCCCTCCTTCAGGACCAAGTTCTATAATCCAATCACAAGCAGCTAGAAAATGTGGATGATGTTCAATAACAACAACACTATGCCCCTTCTCAACTAATCGTTGCAAAACCTTAATAAGACGGGAGATATCATCCATATGTTGTCCCACAGTGGGTTCATCCAGGATATACATGGATTTTTTAACATTCTTCCTATTTAACTCCTTAGCGATTTTAAGTCTTTGGGCTTCTCCTCCTGATAAAGTATAGGCGGATTGGTTCAATACTAGGTATCCAAGACCAACTTCCTTTACGATCCTCAGTTTTTTTTCAACATTTTCTTCCTCTTTGAATAATTCATATACTTCATCAATAGTGAGTTCATTTAATTCAGGGAGCGTTATGCCATTGACTTTAACATTCCACGCATCTAAAGAATAACCTGTTCCATTACAAACTTCACATGTATCGTAAATATTGGGTAGAAATCCCAAGTCGGTTTTAATTTTGCCACGTCCTTTACAGGCAGTACATAACTTATGAAGATCTTTTTCAGTTAAGCCTGAAGATAATGCATCTTCGCTTTCCGCAAATATTTTATAGAAATTTTTTCCTAATCCTAGGAAATTCATGGGAGTTGTGATATTTTTTCGAGTTTGATCAATAATAATTGTTTGAGAAAGAGCACCTTCGATCTTATCATGCTTACCTGGTTCCATGGGTTCCTGTGCCATAGATGTTGTATGCTTTTTTGGAGCTAAGACCCTCCCAATGGTATCAATCAGGAGAGTACTTTTTCCACTCCCTGATACACCGCATACTCCAACTAGAAACCCGTGAGGTATTTCTATTATATCACCTTTTAAATTATTTTCTCTAGCTCCATAAATTCTCATCCATTTCTTTGGAATTCTTTTCTCTCTATTATATTTGAATTTTTTTTTTCCATTTAACCAATTTGCCGTGATTGTATTTTTAGTTTTAATCTCATTTGGAGAACCCGTTGCAACTATTTTACCACCTTGAATTCCTGCGTTGGGACCTAAATCAACAATAAAATCTGCTGAATTAATTAGTTGCAGATCATGTTCTACCATTAGGATCGTGTTTCCCATATTACGTAATTCTGTAAGTGCTTCCAATAAAGCTTCAAGTTCCAAAGGATGTAATCCTCTGGAAGGCTCATCTAAAATAATTGTAAGAGATGTAAGATCACTCCCTAAAACACCTGCGATTCTAATTCGCTGAGCTTCCCCGGCTGAAAGAGATGCTGCGATTCTGTTAAGATGTATATATCCAAGACCCGTTTTAATCAAGAATTTTAAACGATCTAAGATGATTTTATGACTTTCATTTACTATCTCAGGAATATAATGGTTAAGTGAAACTTTCTCTATGACTTTTAATAAAGATACAAGTGAAAATTCGCTCAACTCATGTATGTTGTAACCTTCCAAGAAGACAGTCAGATTTTCAGGTCGAAGCTTAGCACCTTTACAACCTTCGCATGGTACTATATCAGTATATGTTCCACCGATGTCCCATTCACTTACCCATCCATGATAAAATCCAGAAAACT
>JBHLOJ010000103.1:0-11873 GCA_048940605.1 Promethearchaeota archaeon | reverse complement strand
ATATATGTGACAATCGGGACACCAACTATTGGTATAAACAACACTATTATAAGTGGTATGGAAGTGATGTCCTTCCGCACATTCAAGGTGTACCTTCGATTTAGCATTTTTTAAGGATGTAGTATGGCATTTTCCTCCCTTTTTAGCGGCAATTTTCCTTATGGTGTCGAGTGAGACGTGCGGCTGCGTTCGCACGTATTGTTGATACTCCTCTTTAGTTAGAATTCTCTTTAGCTGGTTGCGAGCCGAGGTATCGCTTAATAAGAGCCATTCTTGAATGTCGTAGGCATTATAGTTTCCCGGATTTTCTAAGATTTTAGCTTTTATAACCTTATTGATGATGTCAGTTTCTCTAATTTTTTTTGATAAAGAGGAGAAGTTCGCTAATACTTCTATCTGGTTTCTGATAGTGCTGGTTCTGTCATTTTTGGAACGTCTTGTTAATCGCCTTCTTTTATCATCTAAAAAGAGTATAAAAGTTTTAGTAGGTCGGAAATTTTTCATCCAATTGCCAGAAGCATTGAATTCCTTGATGCATTGTTTGATAAGCTTAAACCTATGCAAGTAATGTAAAAATTCATCAAAGAGACTTTCTTGAGGGCTTATAGAGTTATCAATTGTAGTGAGGTTTTCATGATTTTCTGAAGCTGACTTGTTAAAATTGGATTCAAACGATTTTAAATCATCACGAATAAATCGTTCGAATTTAGGGAGTTCAGGTTTATCCCAAAGCTTAGTAATTATGATAAATACTTTCCTTATAATCCATCGTAAATAACTGGCAAAATTTCTATGAATACGATTGTTCAGCTTAATTTTTTTCTGTAATAAAGTTAGCCATTTATCGAACTCTTTCGCACTTATGCGATTTAAATTTATTAAAAACTTGTCGTTGACTCCCTGGTTCATTATCGGGCTAATCTTTTCATAAAGATCATCGAGAATCTCTTGTCTTAATTCCATTCCATCTACATCTCGAGTCAACTCAAATTCTAGTGATCGTATGTGGGGATACACAAGTCGAGAGACAACAATTATCAAATTCACTTTAAACCTTACAGGGAAATCAGAGTCTTGAAATACTCTTACTATTGGGCTCTTTTTGTTTCTGAAGTTTTCATAAGTACGTCGGAGAAGACCGTTCGTATGATTATTATCATCAATTTTATTGTTATCTTCAGCATTTTTGTCCCTTTCTTTGATAACTTCTGTACCACAATTCTCGCAGAAGAGAGATTCACTATTTTCGGAGAGTTCCTTGAGAAATTCGGTGGGAAATTTCCACCCGCAGTAGCTGCAGCAATTAGGGGTGTGTGGTGACGAATTTTTTTCTGTCATTTAATCTTTATCGTGCTATAACTATTTAAAGGAAAATATTGAATCATAATATAGAGATAAATCAAAATTCCTGGAGTGAAACAATTATAGAACGCAATCATACTAAGGTACAGAATGATTACAATCTTGAAGAATTTTTGTTTAATATTTAAAATCCAAAAATATCCAAATAAAATGTATAATGAAAAAAGACTTATTGAACACCATATCGATCCCAGATGTTCAGTTATTAAGGAAAATAATAGTTTAATTATCAACCTAGATCATTCACCTGAGGCAGCTACTTACCTCCTTCTTATAAAGCTAATGTGTGGAATTTTTATTTTACCGTTGATTTTTTTATTAATGAAGATGATATTTGAAGCTACAATATTATTTATGGTATTTCTTTTAATGCATACCCCTCTTATTATTTCATATTTCTTCTATAAATCAAGAACGTTTTTTATTGTAATCAATAACACTAAGAAAAATATTTGGTATCAGAAAGTAGCACCAAGCAATAAAATATTTAAATCTTTTGAGATAGGAAAGGTAAACTCATTAGTAAGTAGAAAAAATATTGAATTAATGTTCCGATATTTAATGTTTACATTAAAGTTTAAGTTGATAAATAACAAGAAAAAGAAAATTCATTGGGGAAAACAGGAAGACATCGATAAATTGGGGGAGTTGATCTCTGATTTCTTAGAGGTTCCATATACTAAGTCGTGAATAGTGGAAATTTCCACCCACAGTAGCTACAACAATTAGGGGTGTGTGGTGACGAATTTTTTTCTGGCATTTAATCTTTATCGTGCTATAACTATTTAAAGAAAAATAATGAATTATGTTGAATCGAAAGAGTAATTCCTTTTGAAATTTTAAAATGAGTAAATATGATGTAAATCATATAATATAGTACCACTACAAAAGAATATTATTAATTATTCTTTATGTTATTTATTGAATCATCCTTGTTTTGTTCTCCTAATTTACTTAGGCTTATTCCAGTAAATCCAAGCAAAAAGAAGGTTATACCTATTTTTATTGTAGCATCATAGATATGCCCAATTGGAGACACATTTAGATCAATATCCAAAAAGAATGGATTAGCCAAAAAAATAATATTTAGGACTAGAGATACCCCACCTATTATGCTTAGGCTTATAAATAATTTCTTATAAATTAAGAATGGTTCTTCTCTACCTTCTCCAAATAATTTTCTCCATAAATTAAGAAGAAATAAACTCATCCCTAATAATACTAATAAATCGATGAAGAGATTTACAAATCTAAATTGTCCTTTTGCTGTGCTTAATAAACCCCCTCCTTCCTGGATTATATTTATTATCTGAAATAAGCCAATAAAAGTATCAAATAATAAAAAAAAGAAACTAATACAGTAAATTATGATAAAATATAGTTTTGGTTTTATAATCTTCACATCCTTAAACTCACTTTTTAAGTTTCTTTCGGTTGTGTTTTAATTTCGTAAATCATAAGGATAAATCCGAAGAAGTTAGTCATTATTATTCCTGTAATAAGAAGAAAAGAGAAAAGAACACTCGGAAATATTCCTAATTTCAAGAAAAAAGTTATTGCTAGGTAGGTGATAATTGTTCCCATAACACTAAAAAACCCAATACAAAATAAGATGATAGCATACCATATTCGGTTTTATTAGAATCACCTTTATTTATGTAATTTGGGTTAAAATTTTCATTAAAATGAAAAATAACCAAATAATAATAAGCTTTATTAAATAATAAGTTCATTACAATTTTGGATAGTAAATAAAAGAAGATAAAAATATTTCAAGTTAACGTAATATAATTCAAAATTAATATGGTTGTAGCAATAGCTTTAGACTTATTAAAACTAGATGGTCCAGTTTTTGATCGATTAGAATCTCTAAAGATAGAGGGTTTAACAAGAAACCATATTAATAATTATGTTAGAGTTAAAAAGGAATTGTGTAAGAATGGAGTAATCTTTACTCAAATTTTAGGTGATTTATGGTTTTTTAGAATTGATGAGGATTTGTCTATTACAAATTTTATCCAAAAAACAGAGGAGATATTAAATCCTAATTACATTACATATTCAGAATTAGAAAACTTGAACGTAATACATTGTAATTGCACTTTTCAGAACAGCTTCTATCATAAAAACCTTATCATTCCGAATATTTTAAAAGAAGCATTTTTATGCACTCTAAATCGAGATCCTTTAATTGATTGTGAGGTTGAATATAAAGAGAAAGCTGTTTTTATTCCCAATTTAGGTAATAAAATAGTAGGTTTTAAGTTTCAATTCACTATTGACGAAAAATTTGATGTTTATATGTTTTTAGATTTAATTTATGATATAGAATTTAAATTCTCAGTTGAGAATAAAAGATTACCAAGATCATCTAAAAGGATTGAAGATTATGAATCTTTTAAAAATTTAATATCAAAACTTTCATTTTTCTGTGGAGGTAAAAAATATTATCTTAATCCTAAAATAATGACTTTTAAAAAAGTAATAGAAGAGAGGGAATGTTAATAAAATGCAAATTCAAACGAGTTATTTAAAATCAAAAACAATTGTTCGATTTCTTGAACCAAATATTTTATTCCGAATGGAACAACAAGAAAAAATAAATGATGCAATGGAAGGAATTCAAAATTATGGACCATATGATTTCAATGTTAAAAAAAGATCATTTGATAAGTTAAAATTAATTCTTGTCTGCCTGAATGATGAATCTATAATAAATAATTCACTATCATTACTTAATTATTTAAAAAATGGGTATGGAAGATATTTTCATGGATTAAAGACTTTTTTTAAATTAGATGACTTGGATATCCCTAAAGGTAAGAAAGATGTTATAATCTATGAAAATGGCAGGGAGGATATTATAGTTAATAAATTAGCAAGCATCTATCCAATGGAAAAGCAGCCTATAAACACTAAATATTTTGTAATAGCAGTGGGAAAAGACTATCGAGCAATAAGAAGTACTAATAATTATTATAAACTAAAAAGAATTTGTCTTAAAATGGGTTATCCTATGCAATATTTCTCAATTTATCCAGGAGATACATATGGCGGTGTTTTAACGAAGATTAATGATTCTAAAGGCTTACCTTATATCTTATGGAACATTTGTATCGCGATTTATTCTAAAGCAGGAGGTATTCCTTGGTTATTAAAAAATCCTCACAATGTAGATATTACCCTAGCTTTAAGATTTTCTAGAAATAAGGAAGGAGGATATACTACTGGTTTTATTTCAATATTTAATAATATTGGAAGGTTTATGGGTTATTATTCAAATACATATTATGATATAGAATTAGAGCTCCATAGAGACGATTTTAAAATGACTAGTTCAGGATTGTTTGTACCTGATATTATAATTCGCAAAATCATGCATGAGACTTTATTTTCATATCAGGAAAGGAGTATGAATCCTATAAAAAAATTAACAATTCAAAAATTAGGAGCATTTGGAAAAGAAGAACTTATCGGTTTTGAAAAGGAATTTGAAGATAACAAAATAAGGAGTTATTGTCTAGTTGAAATATTCGATAAAAATATTTTAAGATCCTTTAATTTGGATAAAGTGAATAAAAATATAGATAGGGGTATTTGTTCTCAATTAAGCGAGGATTTTGGTTACTTGTGTACAACTGGAGATTATGATTATACACGAGCAAGAGAAATCAGATCTAAACCTCATAAAATGGGCACACCTCGCCCTTTATTAATAAATTTAAGAAAAAATAAGGATTGTTATGGATCTTTTTATGATGCCTGTCAAGATTTATTTACACTAACAGGGTTACATTATCAAACAGTTACTCATAATGAACTCCGTCTACCGGCGTCTTTAATATTTGCGCTTCAAATCGCAAAATTCAGTAAGTATGAAATAAAACCTCATGATAATTTGAAAAATACACCTTGGTTTTTATGATGTATCGTATTAGAATTGATAATCTTAAAATTTCTTTGTTAGATTTGATTAATGATATAGATATTGTCTCAAAAATAAGAGGATCTTCTAATTTTTTAAGGAATCCATTCCTATATTCTATAATAAAAATGGTTGATAGGAATCACTTAATAGGGCAAATCTTTAAGGAAACAGATTTAGTCGAATCTTTAACTAATTCATTGAATCAACCTTTCAAGTCACAAGTAGAAGATGATTTAAATCATAGACTAGATTGCTTAAGATATTTAATTAAATATGAATCAATTGATACCTCTAATTTGTATTCAATAGTAATGGATTTAATTGATATCATTTTTAGTGAATATGATTTCAATAGTATTATTTATTTAAAATACAGCTTCATAATATATGAAATTAAAGAGATGGAACTTGATAAAGATAAATTAATGATTCTTAAACTAATTGATCGATATAATAAAGAATTAGAAAAAGTTGGTGCTATTGAAAATTTATCTAACTCTGAAATAATACAAATACTTCATTATTTATTGATTAAACTCATTCTCTCAAGAGTTTATGATGATATCGAATATAAAAAAAATGAATTTGTTAGAGTCCTCGTTATCTTAGATAGATTAATCGAAAAAACAATTGATGATTTAGAAACATTTGAATTAATCACATTTAACATAGATTTATTAAATAAATTTGGTATTGATGAAAAAAAATTATATAAATTAGGTAAAATTGCAATTACTAATTTCTTAAGAAGCTGGGTAAAATATGATCGTAAATCAATTGAAATGCTATTTATTATTTTGGAAATAATGATAAATCTCTCTATTTTCGAGTTAGATCTGAGATTAGATTCAGGATTATATAAAAAAACTATAAAACCTAAAAAATATCCAGGGGATTTTATATATTTTTTTGACGATTCAGATAAAAAAAAAATGCCAAAAGATATAAGAAATCTAATTTATGAGCTTGAAACTGTATTTAATCATGATTGTAAGGTTGCTACCCAAATTTTGATCCGAAAAATCGTTGAAGCTGCTTTTTATCTCAAAGCAGAACAAGAACAGAAATTAGACTATTATAAGAATGATGAAGGAGAATATAAACGTCTTAAGGAGATACCAAAAGTAGCAAAAGACCTCAATTTTATTAATAAAACCTTTACAGAGCATGCAAAAAGATTAATTTCTTTAGGTGATATAGGGACTCATAATTATAAATTAATACCAAAACAAGAAATGCTATTAGAAGAGATAGAAAATCTTAGAATGATGCTTGAACATATTTTCCATTGAAATTATAAGAAATACTAGGGAATATCTTTTCTACTAAAATTACTTCGATTTGCGCTTGGGGTAAGTATAGGATCTTTTAGCATCTGAACGTTTTTTTCTCCATTTACCACTTCCTGTTCGGGATCTAGGTTGTGCTCCGCCTTTAGATGGAATGTGAGGTCCTGATTTTTTACCTGCTCGTCTATCTGTTATTTTTTTCACCTCGAATTTTTATTTTTTTATTCTAAAATATAATTTTTTTTGATGATAAATCTATTATAATGGTACTAATTTAAAATTTAATTTCTTATTTAATTGTGCACATTATATATATTTAAATGATAGGTATTGCAGAAGATTTACTCCAATTTTGGTAATACGTTAATTATATTGAAATATCGACAAAATTTAATTTGAATCTTTCACCAACCTAAAAATCCGTCACGTTAATCATCCTCTGTTTTGTGTGGCTAATTCTGAGGATTTTGTCGGTTGGTTCAAAGAAAAGAATTAAACATAGATCTTAAAATGTGAATAATTATAAAACATTTAATAAATACATCAATAGCAGAAAACAACAATTTTAGGATTAAATCCTCTATCAGAACCCTATAAATTTCATAAATCCCAAAATGGTTATTAAAAATATTGACTTGTATAAATCGATTTATGAGTCCAAAAAGTTGTTATTTTTGAACTGTAATTTTTTTGGGATAATTTGAGAATTTTAAGTAAAATTAAAACCTTTTATATCTTATTTTGGAAGACAATTCTTCTAAAATAACTATTGTATAATTTTCCATTGATTAAATATTAACTGTGACTTCTTGGAATTTTTTAGGCATTAATATTTTTTTTACAATAACAATTTATATATGTAATAATAAGTCAAAAACTATTATAAAAAATTCATAGAGGATTGAGTTATAAATCAATTTATTTAGTCGGGTCTCTTAATTTATAATAATTGTAATAGATGTAAATTATTAATGGGAAGTTATTTTGATAGAATTTAATAGAAATACGTTAGCAATAGTTATTTCAGATATACATATTGGGAATGAATCTTCCAGAATTCATGAATTTGAAGAATTTCTTGACATTATCTTACAAAATGTAATCAATAGAAATTTACCCTTTCTTTCAACTCTAATTATCCTAGGAGACTTCTTTGACCTTCTAGCAACTAGTATTGAAGACTTATGCTTCAATGAACAATATTTCCGGATTTATAATAAATTAGATCAAATTAAAAATCAAAAGATAGAGGTTATCTTTGCATTAGGTAATCATGAGATTTCTACCAGCTTGTTTTACAATCTTCAATTTACAGGGCGGAAGAAAAGATTTTTGAGGAAATTTGATTATTACTCATTTCCTTACGATTTTCTCACTAAAGATACTATGTGTCAATATGTTATTTTAGTGAATGGCGATGATGAAATCTATTTGGGTTTAATTGATTCTATATATGATGAGCCATTTATATGGTTTTATTTAACTAAAGGATCATTTCTAAATAATGAAACTTATTTCATGTGTCACGGATACCAATTTGAAGATGAAGATACTCATCATTCGATTACAGGCTGGTGGGATATTGCGAGAAATTTAACTGAAGGATGGAAGAAAATTTTAACATCTACATGGTCAAATATTAAAAATTTATTACAACAAAGAGACACTTCAAGGTTTTATGACAATATAAATGCCAGTTTAGAAAATACTGATAATCCATATTCCCATATAATATTTGGGCATACTCATAAGTGTGAAATAAAAGATTCAAAAATACTAAATACAGGTTGCTGGCTTAAAGATTCAAATCCTAGTTATCTTGAAATTTCAATTGATGGTAGTTGTGAATTATATAATATAAATTTTAAATAATTTTTACAGATTATTATTATCTAATAAAAATTTATCTAAATTATCAATTTCAAAAAATTCCAGAAGATCATCATAACTATAAAAAATTAAATGCAAATCATAACAAAAACTTTCTTTGGTAAATTTTCATCCAATCTAGACAAATCATATGCTGACCCTTTAGAACAATTTTCAAATACAGTTTTTTATGGATCATAGCCTTTTTCCTCATAACCTAATATCTTTTAATGGATGTGATAACTGTTATTATAAAAGGAATTGAAAAATATTTTGGCTTTAGATGGTAATTTTGAAGTGGGAATTATTTCAAAAAATGAAGAATTAAAATCGATTATTTAATTTTTTATAGAGCTTTTGAGCATCTTCATAATCAGGATCAATTTTCAAGCACTTATTACAAGTATCAAGAGCTTTATCGAATTGTTTCATATCAAAATATGTTTGAGCTAAATAATATAGAGCTTTTTTAAAACTTTTATCCTTTTTCACAGCTTTTTTCAGATGTTTCACAGCAATCTTATAATCTCCTCTTTTATAATACGCAATACCTAAATTAGCCCAAGTTTCTTTAATAGGGTTATAATCCAAGGCACGTTCACCTACTTCAATTGCTCTATCAAGTTCACCTTTTTTTCTATAAATATGGCATAGATTAGTTAATGAAACTGTAGAACTTGGATAAAAACTGAGAACATGATCATATATTTTTAATGCGGTATCATATTCTTCGTTTAATATATGCAAATAACCCAAAAGTATATTAGCATCTTTATCATGAGGATCTTCTTCAATTGCTTTTTTATACGCATCCATAGCTCTATTATTATCCCCTTTTTGTTGTAGATATATGCCAATAATCAACCAAGTGGAACTTGGATTTTTCAATATTTCTAATTCTTTTCTAAGTGCTTCATAAGCGCTCTCAAATTCACCTTTTTCAATTTTAATTTTTGCTAAAGCATCCCATAGAATCACATTCGATTCTGATGCGGGAAGCACTTTTTTAATAGTTTCTTCTTGTGAATCCAAACTCCCCTTAATAGGTTCGTTCAAGAGCTTAACCTTTGTATAACGATTTCCAATACACATATTTTCAGGTTTCATTTCTACAACCTGCCTTACAATTTCTTTATTAAACCCGATTGGTTTAAAAATATAATCTCCAATTGTAATAGGATGATTAATAATAGGGTTAATATCTATCTTAGAATATATTGATAATGGGGCTAAAACAACTTCTTTAGCATACTTTAAATTGACTTTCTTTACCTCAACATAATCACCAATTTCAGTTTCAGTATTAATCCTGAATCTTGGATTCATATTAATGATATTTGTACCTTTACTGAGCGATTTTGATAAAAACCATACAATTGCAGCACTTTCCCTATTACCTTTAATCGAAACAATGCCTCCCGGTCTTACACCTAATTTATCCATAGTTTTAAGATGAATTCTTACTCGATTTTTTCTTTTATCTCTCTTTACTTCTTGTTCCACTTTTAATCTAACAATATCGACGGATTTTTGATCAGAATTATCTTGTATTTTATTAGACATATAACTTATATCAATAGATTTTTGTATTAATCATATTGTGATACCCTCCTATAAAAAATTTGATACAAAATGGGGAGATTTTCACAAAAAAAATCTAAAATCGTGATTTGTTTTTCCCTCTTCTATACTTTCTCAAGATTAAAGTAGCATAATATACCAAAAGACTGCAAATAAATGCGGTTAATCCCAATATTCCAAACAGCAGAAAGTTATTTATAAGGTAAGGAGGATCTTCAGAATTATTATAACTATTATCAGGAACTTCATTATACTTAAAATTATATAGTGTTATCCAAGAAGAAATTTCAGATCTTTTAATAAATAAGATGTCCTTGATATTGGTTATAATCTGGTATTAATTTATGAATACTTAGATATATTTTACTTTGCTGATTTTAAAAATATATACACTCCTAGAATCATCATTGATAATAAATCAATTAATAATATATCAACTACCCATGATAAATTTAAACTAAGAAAAATCCCTAAAGCCATTACAACAAATATAATTATCAGTATTACGATACTTATTAGCCAAAATCCTTTTTTTTTCTTATAATATTGAGGTTTTTCTTTTCTGTGTTCAATACTTTTATGTATGTGTATTATCGTACTGCTATAACTAATAGCTTTTTTATACTTTCTAATTGATTCATCGATTTTTCCTTGTTCTTTAAAAATATTTGCTTCTATAACTAAATCATTAAATAACTTGTTAAATTTATTAAACTTAGGATTATCTGGGTGATTATATTGAAGCATTTCTTTTTGAAAATCTTGTACTATATTTTCAAATAAAATTAATTTCTCTTCTTGCTTCATTGTTTTGTAATTATTCATTATTTATTTCTAAATTCATTAAAGTTCTAATATTTTTACATTTTCATATAAACTTTTGAATAATATTTATTATTGTAGTAAGAAATATAAAGGAAAGACCGCAATAGCAAGAATACATGTTGAAATGACGAACATTATAATATGGTTTTTAATGTCATCCTTTGAAATCTTAGGTAAATTAAATAATTCTTTAGAAGTTTCTAATTCATTTTTGCTAGGAGAATATTTTTCATCTAAAAAATGCTGAAGTGTTTCTACCTCCCCTTCCATTAATTTCTGAAGTTTACTTCTCACATACCGACCCCTCAACGATACTATTTTACGAGCATGATCAATTCCTTTTAAAAGATAGTTCTTTGCCTCTTCATAATTTCTTTGTTTAAATGCTTCATATGCTTTAGTTCTTAAGATTAAAGCTCTTCTTCGATTTACAAGATAAGGAATAGTACTTGATAACACATATAAAGTAATTCCAAATATAATCAGCACAAGATAAAAATATTTTTGCGACACTAAAAGAATTGAGATAAATAGTGATGTGATTAAACCTATAACATTAATTAAAAAGAATAAATCGTATTCTCTTTTATATCTGAGTTTTAAACCTAAGCCCCAGAGGTATATATATAAAAAGCAAGTAGTAAGCCACAAAATTGGGTAGTTTAATACCCCTAAGTATATAAAAACCACTTTAAAAATTATTGAAGAGGTAGTTGTGAGTATAACATATTTGTTATTATCACGATACATACTCTTGGTAAAATAAAAAAAGATTGACAATTCAGAAATCATAAATACAAGAAATAGAAATACTGTAAAAAATCCGCTGGTTCCCATATAGATTTCATCTTTTCTTAGTATAAAGTGTATATGTAGTACTATGATAAATATTTTGCTATTGAAGTAAGATAAGGAAGAAGATGTACTTGAGCAGAGATATACAATTATTAGTAATCCTCATTATCCCTCTTTTAAATTGCAAATTGTTCGTATTTAGAACAGAGATCTTCTAATTCATC
>JBHLOJ010000203.1:0-2929 GCA_048940605.1 Promethearchaeota archaeon | reverse complement strand
ATAATGCCATATCATATTGCTTTTGATATTTCACATAAACCTCGCGGTAGAATTGATGAAAATTTTACTGAACTTCGAGATTATTTAAATTCTAATGATTTCATATGCTATAATTTTTTGGAAGTGCCAATTACGGAAGAATCCTTGATGCCATATGATATACTTGTTTTTGTATGTCCCGATTTTGCCAGAATCTCTTCTCTTGAAATTACATCGATAGTAAACTGGGTAAAGAATTTAGGTGGAGGTTTATTGTTATTATCTCATGCTGGTGGAGATAAAGGCCGTGGGAGTAATCTATCTGAAATTTCAGAACAATTTGGAATTGCTTTTGAAAATGATCAGGTTTTAGATGAGACGCTAAATTTAGGACTTGAGAATATCCCTTTAATTTCGTCATTTAATATACCACATCCTATTACTGCAGAAATTGACTCATTATGTTATAGATCAGGTTCTTCCCTATCTATTATCGGGAGTGGTGCATTTTCTTTAGCAGATTCGAACGAAACATCAGAGCCATTCTCTTGTCCACTTATCTGTGTCTCAGAGCAAGAAAGAGGAAGAGTGTGTTGCATTGGAAGTTATGAAATGTTTCGAGATAAAGTAGGTGGGGGATTTCAATGTAATGACAATTCTCAATTAGCATTAAATATATTTAAATGGCTTCTTTCCGATTATCGTATAGAATTAAGAGCCAATGTTGATATACCTATACCAGTTTCTCATGCAACAGCAAGTTCCTCCTATGTTTCAGAAGAACAAGATATCGAATCTCATAAAACCTCTTCAAAAAAACGCTCTATTGATATTGATTTTGCAATGAAAATTTCTAAAAAAAGTGAATTAGTTGAGTTACTAAAAATCTTCCAAAATCAAATCACAACAATAAAATCAACAATTGATAACTTAATAGAAAAAGCGATAGGAAGCAATGATGATATTATTGAGGATAGAGAATTAGAAGCTAATAAAAAACCTGATTCCGATCAAAAGATTGAGCCAATAGAGCTAGAAGATAAAGATTATGATCAAAAGACTGAAAAAATTGAAACAAAAATTTTTGAAGATTTAGATGATACTACACTTACTGCTTTACCACCAAAACCAGAAAGTTTAATAAAGGATGAAGCTGAGGCAGAAGTATCTTTAAAACCACCTCCTAAACTTAAAACGAAAGATAAGGATAAAGATCAATTAAAAGACGAAAAAGAAGGTCTTAAGACTAAATTGACTTCAGTCCAAAATTTATTAGAATTTATTGATAAAAAACATACTTCAGGAAAAATGAATGATGCCGAATATGTTAAACGTTCAAAGAAACTGCAAAATGACTTAAAGAAGACAAAGAAAAGGATGGATATTATCAATAAACTTTTAGAAAAGTGAATAATGTAATGACCAATTTTTTTTGCTAAATAATTCTCTTTCTTATTTAAACAGGTTAAAATGGTACACAATTGATGAGAGTTAGAAAAAAATTTATTTTATCACATCAGTAATAAAGCAAGTTTCCACGATCTTCACCCCTTTTATCTGAGAAATCTTTTCTTCAATTAAGGGGTTAAATTGTTCAATAGAAGGTATTTCAACTTTCATAAATAATCCACAATCTCCTGAAAGTCTCCAAATATTTGTAATCTCTTCAATTTCTAGGAGTTCTTTTAAAATTCTTTTAATTTCTTTGAAATCAGGTTCAACTTTTACAGTAGCTCTTGTACGTGGTTTATTATCAATGTTAAAATCGATTGTAAATTTTTTAATAATACCTTCTTCTGTTAACTTCTTTACTCTTCTTCTTATAGTTGCCTCAGTTTTTCCAACGTTTTGAGAGATATCATTAAACGACATCCTGCTATTTTCTTTTAATAATTCTAATATTTTTAAATCAACAATATCCATGAAATCACAATTTATTTTTTTTTATTCTTTTTAATAATAGTATTTCTTAATTATTAAATATTCATAATCATTTATCAAAAATAGTTTGATTAAAACTACAATTTTATTCCCTATTTGCAATATTTTGTATAAAATATTATAGTATATGTCTAAAAATCAGAATTAAGATTTATCAATATATTAATATTTATTTATTATTTTGATTTTTTTTAATACCTATATAGTACTAATCATTAATCAGTAAAGTGGATTAAGAATTAATATAATTTTAAATAATTCTTGAATATTTATTGTCAATTTTGAAAAAGAAAAGGAAAAAAAAACATAAAACATCTGAATATACGTTAATTCATTACTTTCTCTTAGAGATTATTTGCACTACAACTCCAACAACTCCAAGTCCAATTAGAACCCCTCCAGCTATTAAAAATCCTAACATCATATTGTTACCTAATGTATAATTATCCACTGGGAGATTAGCTTCATTTTGAAGAGAAGTGACTACGAAATTTTCTCTAATATCTAATAACCATTCCATAATATTATCCATTATATCATTAGATATGTCAACATCGTACTCTTCTTCAAATGTATGTTGTAACATATTATACGTTCCAGTATTTTTCATGGCTTTAAACCATAAAGAACTCCCCTTAAAATTCGTAATTGAGACATCCACTTCTTCATCCCATAAAACTTCTGATATTGAATCATCAATATTAGAATCAGTAGGAATGCCTATTTCCCATCCACCTACCGAATCTAATCCTAATACAGGTCCTAAAACCAGCCCGCTTTTGAAGAGTCTTCCAGCAGACCACTGTGGATAAAACTCAAATGTCGCGTACATATCCATAGTATAGCCTGTTAAATTATTTGCAAGCTGTGGGATGATATTATACCTCATTGTATCAAATAACCAATTGGAAACAGTATTATATTGTGTTAAAGTTATGTTGAAGGTTGTAATTAATTCATTTTGAGTTGAAGTACCTCCCTGAAAAGCGTCTATCCAATCCAATATTCC
>JBHLOJ010000102.1:0-11981 GCA_048940605.1 Promethearchaeota archaeon | reverse complement strand
TGAAATTATTCCTGCTAAATTTCTATATTTCTTCCAATCTTTATTCCAAGTAAATATAACATAAAATATCATTGGAATAATCAAACTCCATCCTGTATAAAAATCAGTCTTTCCATTTGCAAAAATGACAAAAAAAATTCCAACAACTACGGATATATATGCAGGTATCTTTTGCAAATTTAAATTATTATTAAAACTTCCCAAAAAAGTTGCTAATGCTATTGCTATTAAAGCATAACCAGGAACTTCTCCGTAATCTCTTCCAAAGATGCCCCATTCCGAATTTTCATCTGCAACCGCCTTAGATATCTCTAGATCAGTAAAACCAAATAATATAGCAAGAATAATCCACACAATAACTATAATTAACAGTAATTTCGCTGTACTTGATTGTTTAAAAGTCTCAAACATTCTCATACCTAATTCATTTTAATAAATAAAAATTAAAAAGTATAGAATTTCTTATATAGATTCATAAATATTTTTTTCCCTTATTTATAATAAACATCAATTAAATTCAAAATTATATCTGGATAATCTGTATAGATCGCATTGACAATTTCATCATTATATCTCATTTCAATAACTTTCTTCATATTTACTTTTGTATTAACACCCCATATATAACATTTAAAACCATTATCTACTATACTTTCAAATAAATTTTCTATTCTTCTTTTATATCTCACATTTATTACATCAATGTTGAGATTTCTAACTTTCTCTAAATTTATTGTCTTATCAGATATTTGATTGATGTTCTCTGCCAAAGTATATACAAGCTTAGAATACTTATTCTGTTTCCTTAGTAAGGATAATACTAGTAATCTTCTATCAGTAATTTCAATATTATTTAAAATATTAAAATTATTCGATAGGTTTAATAATTCAATACCAGCTTTTTTATTTACAATATCAAAACTATATCGTATTGTATCAGAAAAGTCTTTAAAAGTCTCATAAATTTCATTCACTAATGGAATTTTTCTATTATCGGCAAATCTAATTGATTTAATCTCCTTTAGTGTCAATTTACTCACAACATAGGATTTGGATCCTATTATAAAAAAGGGATCATGGAAACAAATTAAACTATTATCTTTTGTTAATTGTACATCCGCTTCAATTCCTGCCCCCATACTTATTGCCTTCTCAAAAGCGGAAATAGTATTTTCAATTTCATAAGCAGAAGCTCCTCTATGTCCAAAAACGTAAGGTTTCATCAATTAACCGATAAGAATTTTAAATATATGATAAAAAAAATAATTTTTATAGCAATTTAAATTAATAATATTACTTTATATATATTCTCAATATTGATAAGGATGCAAGAAAAGAATACAACATCGGGTAATAATGAAAAGCAACCTTTTTCAACAAAAATTAAAAATTATGTTAAAAACTTATTGGATTTTTCACAATTTGATATCAAAACAATTCTTTATATCATTTTATTTATAATTCTAATAATTGCTTCACTGGTATTATTATTTTTTATATTTTTTGTAGATAGTACAATCCTATATCGGTTTGTAGTGGAGTTTTTTGTAAATCCTGTTTATAACTTGGGAATTTTAGGTATCTTTCTATTTATAGCAATAATGGCCATTCAGGGACTTCTTGTACCACTTCCATCTGAGATTGTACTTTTAGCCACAGGAATGATTTGGGGATGGTTTTATGGAGGAATTATGGGAATTATTGGCTCCATGGCAGCAGGTTTACTATGTTACTATATTAGTAGACGAGGTGGACGACCTTTAGCTGAAAAGTTTGTAGGTACTAAAGCTATTGATATTGCTGATGATTTCATTGCAAAACATGGTATGAAAGCAATAATAATTACAAGGTTTATACCCTTCATACCTTTTGATGTAATATCCTATACTTCTGGAATAGTAGATATTGATATGAAAAAATACGCTTTAGGAACGTTGATTGGTTCAATCTTTAGAGCCTTTTTCTATGCCACTTTAGGATCATTATTATTTATGAAATATAATCTCGATCTTCCTTTAGATTTTGACACATTACCATTGGATGTTATTATTGATCAATCAAATTATTTTAATATAATTCTTCTGATAATTTTAGGAGCTCTAGCATTAATGATTATCTTCTATTATGTATTAATTAAGAAATTGGAGAAAAAAAGGAGACCTGAACCAGAATAAGTTCTCAGGTTTTATACAATTCTACTTTTATTAATCTCTCTATCTGATCAATTTGTATTATTGTGATAATAGTTCTTTTTTTAAAAGTAATTTTAATATTTCATCACATGAATGAAAAGGAAAAACCATTACAGGAAGTATGGTTTAAAGGTCATAATAAAATGAATTTATCTGAGTTTTACAAGGAATTAAACAATGCCATAGAACACAACAATTTACAGTCCATTTATCAACTCTCAAAGATATTTGCGAGATATCAATTTAAGAATATAGATAATTGAAAACTTTTTTAGACTTACAAATTCAATTCCCTTGTTTTTTATAGGGCTGGTTAACTTAACTTAAAAATAACCCTCCTAATATCGCAAATTTGTGTAAAAACGAAAATTTATTAATTAATTTTTAGCGATTTCTCGTTGTTCGTTTCAATATTATATAAATTTTACGATTGAAGAAATTTTAAATGTCTGAAGACTATTTTTTGCTTAAAGACATAAGATAATATAATTAAATATTCGGATGCATAATGAATCTTTACGGGGATTATGAAAAGATTTTAGAGGATAATTTAAAAGATGAATTAGAATGGCTTGAACAAGAATTTGAGTTCTTATTTAAACAAAAAAGGCTTAAGAAGACCTATACTAAAGAGGATATTTCAGTAGGAAATCAAATTTTGGATAATGTGATTGATAGTATCAAATTAACTGAAAGTGAAGAATTACTCAATTTATTAGCAATGACATTAAATAAGATTGAACAAACTTTTCCTGAATTTTTTTAATTGGAATTATATTCTAATATCAATTATTCCTCAGATTCAACTATCGGATCATATAATACGTTTCCTGTATTAATTTTTTTATTGTACCACACTTTTAATTATGTTAATTAATAGAGTTAAACTATTTGTATATTAAGGAATTAAAATTCTTTTAAGAACAAGACGTATATTTAAAAAGAGAGATTTAGTATTATTAATCATATAATAGGAATTATATTTTGATATGGAAAGAATTATATTAACTCACTGGAATAAACAAACTGGACCGGAACCAATAATCCAATATCCTCCTGAAAAACCTTTTCCTGCAAAAGATCTCTTCTTAAAAATTTGGGCTAAACATGAGTTAGATAAAGAAAACACTATGATAGAATTTACACCAGAGGACAGTGAAAACAGTTTTATATCAATCATACAGGAATTTGAAGAAGAGATTTACTTCCTTGTCTTGGTATATAAACAAGAAAACATAATAAAAAATAACCATTTAGGAAAAGAATCTCCTGATATATTAGCTATCATGAGTAAAAATTTAGTAGAATTGATTAATACTAATAAAATTACAAGAGCTATATCTGAAGCTTATAATACAATCAAAAATTACTCCAAATTAGATGAAGAAGATAATTTAAAAAACTTTTTTCAAGATAAAATAAAAAATACAATCCTAGAGATCCTTCGAAATGGTGTTATCTCGAAATCAGATTTAACTAATAAATTAAGGCATGATTATGGTTTTTCTACTATAAATATTGATTTAATTCTTATATCCTTCATACGTGAGAGCTTGATTGTAAAAAAAAATGTCCCAGGAAGCAAAGAATGCTATTTTTTGATTAATGATCTATCATATATAAGAATCCCACCAAAAAATTTACCAATTGATGAAACTGATGCTATACTTTCAAAAAAATATAAAGATTCATTAGAAAATTTCTATTTTAATTATGATGTCATTTCTGAACTAGAAAATAGAACAATTATTCAGACAGTACTTTTAGATAAAGATGTATTTTTCCTAATTAAAACTTTGAGAGAAGGTAGAGTTTCTGTAAATGATTGTTTAATCATTTTAAATAACAAACAGGAACTTTTGAATGAACTTTTAGAAAAGAGATTCATATTTGAAGCCAAAGGATTTGTATATCTATTTTCAGATGTTCGATTTATTAAATTTAAACCCTATTATATAATCGAAAGATTAGTAGAAAGATATAAAAACCACGATATTTCTTTTAATGAATATCTAACTCATCTAAAATTATTAATAGAGCATATTAAGAGCCCGACATCTGTAGATTATGATATAGTATGATCATTTGATATTTTTAACTTATAATTATCAGTTTATTTTTAAAAAAATAAATATATATATATCCAGAAATCTAATTCTCTAGCATTATAATCTAATTTATACTCGTTACGAGGAATATAAATGGAATTAGTCGATGTATTACAAGGAAGTTTTTCTCTTATATTTGTAGTCATTTCTTTAATTATAGGAATAACAATACTCACAAAATATTTTGAACATAAGAATCGATTGTTTATTTTAGTGGGAATCTCTTGGATAGGTGTAGCTAATCCTTGGATCCCAGACTCTGTCTCATTCTTAATGCAACTGATTGTTCAGGAATGGTTACCAAGAGGATGGTATTTTATTATTGGAAATGTTTTTATCCCGATTGCCCTTTTAACATGGTTAATAGCATATACAGATATGATAAAAAGAAAAGCCCAAAAGAAAGTAATATTAATTACAGTTCTTCTTTCAATTCTATTTGAAATTGGTTTCTTTGTATTGTTTTTTATAGATTTAGATTTGATAGGCATAATTAATCCTGATAGACCTTTTACTGTTGATTTCGGAATTTTTATAACAATCTATCTATTAGTTGTTATCTTAGTAATGGTAGTAACCGGTGTTAGTTTTGCTCAGAAATCTGTTAAGTCGGATGATCGAGAAGTAAGACTCAAGGGAAAACTACTTCGTGCTGCTTTTATTACTTTTACTATAGCTGCTATATTGGATTCGCTTCTTGGAACTATATTCGAAGATCCTACTGATCCACTTTTAGCGATCATGGTAGTTATTGTTCGAATACTTTTAATCATAAGTGCTTTGGAATTTTATGGAGGCTTCCTTTTACCACGATGGATGAAAGAAATATTTTTGAAAAAAGAATAATTTTTTTTCTTTATTTTTTCGAACTTGAAATTAAATTAGATAGTTAAGATCGAATCATCTGAAGCTTTTTTATCAACTGGGGCCTGACCATCTCCATAGATATTATACAATCCAGTTCTTCGCGCAATCTCATAAAAACTACGATAAATATCCTTTTCCTGATCAAATAATGCACAAGTTCTATAAATTAAGGGATTCCATAAATTCAACTCATGTTGAGGTTCATACCATAATTTCTCTTTTTTTAGTATTTGAATAAAATCTTCAGGTACGATTATCTCTTTAAGATCTACTTTATTTAGCATAACTATAAAGGGGATTTCTTTTATAAGTCTGTCTTTTGTAATATTTTTCAATTCTAACAAGAATTCAATATTATCTTCAAAATATTTTATCTGGGAATCAACCACAAAAATTACAGAATCAGTATCAGCATCAAGCTTATTAAAAACTTTAGTCCTCAATGAACTGAAACCTTTTTGACCTGCAACTGTGTATACTCTATAGTATATCTGTCTTTTTGTAGTCGATTGAAAAATTCCTCGATCAAAATAAAGTGTCGCACCACTTGTTTTATCAATTTTTTGTAATTCAACTACAGGAATCAGTTCTTTTTTCCCTTTCTTGGTTATATTGTAAAGAGTTTCTAAAATGGTTGTTTTTCCTGATCCCGCCATACCATAGTATACAATCTTAAAAAAGATGTTACCGTCCTTGTATTGAACCATTCAATAATCTCCAGACTAAAAAGTAATATTGTGCAAAAAAATATAACTAAAAAATATATAGAAATTTTCAAAATTAAAGATTTTGTACTTTAATTTTATTTTTCCAAATAGAATATTTTTTTTACAATGAAGAATGATTCTCAAATAGAATAAGAAATTATTTTATAAATTTAGACAACTCGAAATCATGGATGTAGATTCTAACTCTGAATGGAACTGGGATTTTTACAATGAACTTGTAGAAGATGTTGAGGATAATAAAAATATTATTCAATGCATCTCATGTGGAAAATGTGTAGGAGATTGTCCCGCTGCCAAGATCTCTAATTTTAACATAAGAAAGATCATCAGAAAAGTACTTCGAGGAGATAAAAGTGTTTTGAAGGATTCTGACATTTGGTATTGCTTTCTATGCGAGCGTTGTAAACGTGTATGTCCGAAAGACAATATAAATATTCCACTACTAATTATAAATTTGAGGAATGAAAGTTTTAAAAAGGGATTTGGACCACGATATAATGATTTAAGAAAATATGTTGAAATGTCTGAACGTTTTCTGACATCAGGAGTAGTGGTTGAAGAACCATTGGGGGAGCCACTTTTGCAAGAAAGGATTGATGAATTAAATGAAATATGTAATTTTGCAAGAATTAAGTATGTGTTTACTTATGCTAATAAGAATAAAAAAAAGACAAAAAAATCATAAATTTGTCAGTTAACCATGATAGAAAGCAACCTTTCTTTAGATTTAGAAGAAATTGAAAGAACTTATCCCGAAAATCCTTTAGAGTTTTTTAAAGATAAGAGACTTTGTCTTTTTAAAGCATGTTTAGAGTCGTATTTTCCTGGTGTAAGATGGGGTATTCAAGATTTTCTTGAGGAACTCAATTTCGAAGTAAAAACTTGCGCGAGTCAATCATGTTGTAGTGGAACTTTTTTCCAAAGGAATTTGATTACTCGTGCTCAGTTTGCTACGATAAATGAGAGAAATCTTTATGAACTCAATCAACAAGCTGATTTCGTACTATTCAGTTGCAATGGCTGTTATAATTCCTTATTGAGAGGACGTGAATTCTTAAAAACTCCAGAGGTATCACAAAAAACTAATGAGATCTTAAAAACATTAAAGAAAAAGGTAGGAGGTAATAATCCAGAAAAATATCAAATTTTAGAAAATCCAAACGTCCGCTTTATTCATGATTTAGATTTTTTATATTTAATTAGGAATGATTTACTTAATTCACTGAAATTTGATTTGAAAAATCTTAAGGTTGCTGTTCATTATGGATGCCATTACTTAAATTTATCAAGAGATAAAAGAAATGTTGGGGCCTACTTAAAGGATAAAACTAAATTAGACGATTTAATTAAATTGTTTGGTGGAAATCCTGTAGAATATCAAGAGAAGGAAAGTTGTTGTGGATGGGGTGCTTCACAAGTATTAATTAATCCCAAAGAAGCACTTAAAATAACTTTCAACAAATTAAAAAGTGCAGAAACAGTAGGAGCAGACTTTATGGTAACTCCATGTCCAACCTGTTTATATACTCTCAGCAAACCCGATTTTCGAGAAAAGATGCGAAAATGGTATGGGAGTAAACTAGATATTCCTACTATTCATTTAAATGAATTAATAGCAATATTAAGAGGATGTGAAGAAGAACGCTGTATTTCCCTTAAGCAAAAAACACCTCGAATAGAGGAAATTTTTGATATTATAACACAAGATTAATTAAAATAATGAATGCAAAGTAAAAATGGAGAAACTACGAAATACTTTTCAATTTCATTGAAAAGATACAAAAAAAATTTATTTAATTAAATTCGGTTTTATTTTTAAAGGGATAATATGGAAGAGAATAACTTCGAAAGTTTACCGAGTAATCCGACAGAAGCACAAGGAATGCTAATTAAGGCTATTTATGAAAAGTTTGGAAAAGAGTCTTTACCTGTGATTAGAGAAATATTAGGAAAACAAGGTCGAGCTTTGGGTCTGAAAATTAAGAAGAAGTTACCTGATAATAAATTATCTACAGTTGCGAAAGCATTTTCTAAAAGTTTTGATCAAAAATTAGTTAATGTAGTAGCTATTACTGATGAAAAATTTCAAATTCAAGGTACTACTTGTCCTTTTGGTTTAGAGAATACAACAAGAGAATTATGTGAAGCTGTAATGGAAATCGACTATGAATATTTTCGTACAGCAGTTAGTGATAAAATAAGATTAAAAATAATTACGTCTGTCGCTGAAGGAGATTCTTGTTGTGACACTGTATACGAATTGAAATGAATTTTAAGAATTAGTGATATGATATTGTCACATAAGATTAAATTAAATGATAAGTGAGAAGTACTAATGGAGGAATTAAAAAGAGATATTTTATTTTTCGAGATTTTATTTCGTTTTAATTATTAGTTTATCAAAATGGTCGATCCAAAAAAATTCCTCACAAAACGCGAGTAATTCATCTAATTCTTTCTGCGTAATTTCTCTTTTTTGACGCTTAGAAACAGTAGTGCTAATTCCTTCCATTAAAATTTATCACTTCCTTTAATATATTTATATCTTAATTTTTTAGTATTTTGTTATAAAACAATAATATTTGTATACAAAAAGAAAAAGTACATATTTAAGTTTTATCATTTTTACACAATTCTGTTATGTTTATAACGGATGATTGCCTTTTTTTTACCACAAATTCTTTGAGTCGATCAATAGAAATGAATTTTTCTACATTTCTTCTATAGCATACCTCGGACAACTATCTAAGCATAATAGACACCCAATACAGCGCTCATATGAGAATTCTAACCTTTTTTCGCTATTGAAATGTAGAGCGTCTGTTGGACACAAAGATATGCAACTTCCACAATCAATACAAGCATCGATGTCGACTATTACGCGTCCTTTTTTATTTACAATTATGTTTCCTTTTATAAGTGATTCTGTAATAGTTTTCACTTTTTCTTCGGGAATATCTAATAAAACATTTATTCCTGCTGAGCCTGTTGAGAATTTTAATATATTAAAAGTAATGTCGTGCTTAAGTATGTCATTTACAATCTTCGAATAATCATCTATGTCTTTAACTAACCCAAATGGGATAGATATATTAATAATGGTCATCTTTTACATCAACTCCTCCGATGTTATTATTCCAACTACTTTTTTGTTTTCATCAATAACTGGTAAGGCAGAAATATTATTTAGTCTCATTTTTCTCGCAGCATTCCCTATTGGTTCATCATTGAATGTAGTAACCACACGTTTAGTAATAATTGAATCTAATTCATCTTTTTCATTCGCAATTGCCTTAGTAATATCGAAGCTTGTCACTATCCCTTTTAGGTTATTTTCTCTATCTGTGATTACAATATGGTTAATATTTTCACTGATTATTTTTTGGGCAACTACTTTAATATCACAATCCTCATAACATACTTCTGCCTTTTTCTTCAAATCTTTTACGAATTTTAATTTTTTAGATTGTTTCATTGGTTTAAAGACTGTATCTGTTGGTAGTGTTTCAGCAGGAGGATTTAAATAGAATCTCCCTTCTTGAATCCATTCCTTTAGAGTATTAGCTATTGTGCGAGCATGATAAAATGAAGATAAAGATGAACATTTTACTTTATTACCATCTAAATCGATATATTCACTTTTTAATTCTTTATAGCTTATTCGTCTTAGTTTTGGTCTATCTCTCCTTGGAATTCCATAGTCTACAACATCAGTGATAAGTTCTTCATCACTAATTGCAGTTTTTTTCGCTAAACCTTCATTTAAAATAGGGATTGGTATCCCTAGACCGACAAATAAAGACGTCCCATAATTTTCATAAGATACACCACGTAAATATTCTGCGCTCATTTGTTTTAGATCACCTTTAACAAATAAAGTTCCAAATTGATTGGTGGGGCTGTGTTGAGTGCCTTCACCAATTATATACCCAATTCCTCCTCCTAAAAATATTCTGGTTCCGATTCCTATAGTTTCGTAATCAGAATCATTACTTAATGGACTTAAACACCCTGCTCCCGCATAATGAGCATTTCCATAATGAGGTAATAGTTTTCCCATATAGGTGTATAACGTTTTATCAGAACTATTTACTGCACAAACATATCGTTGATATGCATTCCGTGGATTACATAAAATTGCCTGATTTATTTCATCTATAGTAAATTCGGTATCTACTTCTGCTAGAGGATAGCAGTCTGTTGTATAAGAATTGCCTCTTAATCGTATAGATTTCCCTGCAACAAGATCTTCGATCACATGACCGCCACCATATTCAAAGCGTCTTACATCTGACATCCTTGTGCACCCAATATAACAATCAACAGCAGCATTTCCATGATATGCATGTACATCATTTAACCATAAATGTTCAAACTTAATAGGAGGATCAGAGTGCCCAAAATTCAGAAAAGCACCACTAGAACACATTGGTCCGAAAGTTCCCGTTGTCACAACATCAATTTCTTTGGCAGCAACTCTAACTCCATTATCTTCCACATATTTTACCATTTCTTCAGCAGTTAATACCAGCGCATCACCATTTTTTATTTTTTCATTAATTTCTTTATATGTCTTAGTCAAAATATCACCTAATTCTTCAAATGTATGTTAGTTTTAATATGAATATCTTTAATTTAAATATTCAATGAAGGAATAATGCATTAGAAGTATATAATATATAAAAAATGAATATTTTTGCTATATAACAAACTTTGTGAAGTGATATTAAGCCGAAAGTTCTATTTTAGGTTATATATTCTTCGTTTTAGCTTAGATTAGAAAATTAATTTACAAATTCTTGTAAATGTTTGAATATAATTCAAAAAGAAAAAAAAAAAGATATGGTAAAACTAATTTTTTCTAAGTTTGTTTATTATTTGTTAATTTTTTTTTTCTTCTTGTTTTTTCTTAATTCATAAACAAGTGTACTATATGGGATTCTTTCTTTTTTAGGTTTAAAGATACTTGTTGTTAAAAATCTTAAGGGATAAACATTAATAGCCCCATCATTATTAATTTCTATGGATGTTGGTAAATCTACTTGTTGCCATGCTCCTGCATTTGCTATTTCAGCGTTCCATTTCTTATTGGTGTATTTATTGACGAGAAAAACAGGCTCGTCCGTATCTTTATGAGTATGTCCAAAGATAATGCTATTAAGTTTGTCTTTATATCCCTCTTTTGCTAACTTTGGGAAGAATTTTTTTCTTACCTGCTTTATATAAGTCTGGTTTTTTATTTTATCTCTTCTTCTTGCGACAAATTTAAGTAAATTATTAAATACTTTGACAATCACAATGAATGGTGAAATAAGTGATACTCTCAGTAAGCGAAGATATATATTTCGACTAATATTACGGGTTTCAGTCAACCATACATCGAATACCTTCTCAATTGCCCGAATATTCAGTTTAAACACTTTATTATAGAGGACATTTCCTATCTCCTTAATAGCATCTGGGGATTTCAGACCTATATACCAAGGTATCCCCCCTCCATATTTGCGTAAAAAAGTTTCAAATTGTATACCATGAGTCATAAGACAATTAAATTTTTTATCTGGTGCTTTGATTTCTTCGAACTTATATATATTTTCTTTTGAGGATTTAACAATTTCCTTTCTTGAATTAAAAAAACCAAGTTTCCATTCCCCATTATCTATTTTTAGAATATAATATTGCCAGATATTATCTTTATTGAACAGATCGCTGTATTGAAAGTTATTTTTAGTAAATTCATCTAATAACTTCTCCTTTCGTTTTTGATATTTTTTATCTAAATTACCAAGGATATTGATTTCATGGTTTCCCAGGGTAAAGAATAATTTAATTCCTTTATCTTTTAACATTCTCAGCTGTTCAAAGATTTTTGTATAATTTTTTTTTCTGGTATCTATGTATTGATAGCCTAAATTATTTTCGTAATTTCCCCCTTTTGTAAATCCTCCGGGGTAACGTACCATTTTACAATAATCTCTAACACTCTCCATAATGAGATCAAAGAAATCTCCAAGGATTATTATTGCTTTTAAATTTATCTCAGAGTTTTCTTTTCCTCTGTAATTATCTAGAATTTTATCCAAATA
>JBHLOJ010000202.1:0-2947 GCA_048940605.1 Promethearchaeota archaeon | reverse complement strand
TCATATCTTCTCTCAACTCTAAATGTTGGGAGATCTTATTGTTTTGTTGCTCAAAATTTGTCATGCTTTGAAAACCCATAGCACCATATATTATGATTATATCAATTTCACCAGATTTCATTAACATTTTTGGAAAGTTTATGTATAGATTAAATATATTCATATCAAAAGTAATATCAATTGGATTGGTCCAGCTAGCTGTATGAGGTAACAGTTTTTTTAGTTTTGATTGTAATGTTTCTGAAAATTCAGGTACAATTAATCCTTTCCTCTCTGCGTTGTTTGCAATAAGAGCTCCTGGACCTCCTGCAAAGGTTATTATTCCAACACGTTTTCCTTTTGGATAGGGAAAATTTGGTGATAAAAGTATAGAACTTATATCTAGAAATTCTTCAACATAATCAGATTTTATAATTCCTGTCTCTTTAATCATTGCATTAAAAATTTTCATATTTCCTCCTATTGAACCTGTATGGCTCATAATAGCACGGTTACCCGCCTGGGATCCCCCGCCATATATGGCTATGATTGGTTTCTTTGGAGTTATTTCTTTTGCTAATTGTATAAATTTCTTACCTCTTTTAATTTCTTCTATATATAAGCCAATTACTTCAGTTTCTTCATCATCTTTAAAATAATCTAAAAAATCTACCAAATCTATGTTTGCTTCATTACCCACTGAAATTGCTTTACCCACATTAAAATCGGGATATTCAGAATCCAGCCATAATTGACTGGCTAGAGTACCACTTTGAGAAGCAATTGAAAACTTGCTTCGTTTTAATTGTTCTCTCCACATCATCGTATTAAGCTTCCCTTCACCATTAGGATAAATCCAACTATTGTAAACCCCTAAACAATTCGGACCAGTAAATCTCATTCCATAAGAATTCGCGATTTCAATAATTTCTTCTGTCAGAGTATTTTTGCGATCCCCAATGAGTTCCCTAAATCCACCAGAGATCACTATAATTCTTTTAACTCCCTTTTCCCCACATTCTCTAAAAACTTGAGGAACAACTTTTGGTGGTAATACTATCATTACAAGATCAGGTACTTCTGGAACATCTGTAATTGATTTATAAGCTTTATAACCCAAAACTGTATCCAATTTAAGATGGATTGGAAAAATTTTACCTTTGAAATTGGAATTAATAATACGAATTAATAACATGGTACCCATTGTGGTTCCAAATGTATTATTAGCGCCATATACAGCGATACTTTTAGGAGTTAAGAAATCATGTAAAAAATGAGGTGACATTTCTAATTGTTATTTTTTTTCTGTGAGAAATATATAAATTAAATCTAAATAGGAAAATAAAGGCAAATTTTAAAACTTATTTAACCAAAATGTTCATAATAGAATAGAAAAGGTTATAAAGAACAAAATTTAAACCGTAAATAAAATTCTATTTTTAATAACAAAAAAAGTGTGATCATATGACGTTTGAAACAAATATTACCAAGATGTTTGGAATTAAGCATCCAATTTTTTCAGCAGCTATGGGTCCTTTTTATACCACAGACCTATGTGTTGCTGTTAGCGAAGCAGGGGGTTTAGGTGTGTTATCTCATACATCAATAGAACGAGGAGCTGATATTCGTGAAGAAACTACATCTGCGGATATTGAACTTGATGAAACAACTATGAGAAGGATGCGTATTGATGTAGTAAAAGCAATGAAAAAAAATATGGAATTTGTAGTAGAACATACAGATAAACCTTTTGGTTTTAATATAAGAACATCAAGAAATGAAATTCAGGCACCAAAAATGTGCGAAGAAATCCCCAAATTTATAATGGAGAACCAGAGAATTAGAGATCAGTGTATTTATGCACTGACAAGTGCGGGATCCTCTAAAATATTACCAGCTAGTAAAACATTTCAGGAATTAAAAAAGAAATCTGAAATTAAACATTTTCATGTTGCTCCGGCTTTATGGTTAGCAGATAAATGTGTTGATTCTGGGGTAGATGGTATGGTTGTAACTGGAGGTGAAGGGGGAGGGCATCAATCTTATGAAAAAGTTGCTACTCTCGTGTTACTTCAACAAGTACATAAAAAATATCCTGATTTTCCAATAATTGCATGTGGTGGATTTGCTACTGGAGCAGGTCTAGCAGCCGCTCTTGCAATGGGCGCAGGTGGTATAGCTATGGGCTCACGGTTCATCGCTAGCGAAGATTCAGAATTTCATGAAAACTATAAAAATGTGGTACCTCCCGCAAAAGCATCAGATACAATCTTAGTTACCGGTGCTTTAGGACCAATACGTCTATGGAAAAATGAATATTCATTACACCATGGACTTGTAGCTGACAAAGAAGCAAAGATGGCTGAAGAACAGGCACTGAGAACTATGTCTCGTGAAGATTATATAAAAGAACTTATAGAGTCTTCTAATGCATATCTTGCAGCTTATAGAGGTGATACAAATTCAGGTGCAGTTCTCCTAGGCCAAAGTATCGGTATAATTGATAAGATTGAAAGTGTATCAAAAATCATCAATGATATGGTATCTGAAGCAGAAACTCTATTAAAGAGCGCGGTTGGGAGAATTAAATAATTTTTAATTATTCTTTAAGATTTTTTTTTCATTTTGAAATTAAAAAAGGAATTTATAAAAAATATATCAAAGTACTATTTATTCAACCTTCTATAGGTCTTATTCATCCTTTTGTAAATTATTTTAAATTCTGAAAAGAGTTTATCATATATTTTTCTATTTTCTGAATTTGGAATAAATTCCTTTGAAATCTCACAACAGGTTTGAATCTCATTCCATTTAAGATATCCTAATCCTACCGAAGCTATATATGCTGCACCCCGAGCATTTGCTTGGATCGGCTCTACCACCTGTTTAATTTTTCTATCAAGAACATCTGCTATTATTTGACACCAGATATCACTCTGAGCTCCTCCACCAATCATATTAAGTTCTG
>JBHLOJ010000101.1:0-12091 GCA_048940605.1 Promethearchaeota archaeon | reverse complement strand
ATTGGTCAAAGTGCTATAGTTCAATCAGCAGTTATAGTTGGAAATTTATTTATAATAAGAAAGACAATTCTTGAGGATAATGTAGTAGTTGGAGCACATAGTATTGTTATGCCTGGGACCAATATGAAAAAGGATTCCATTTTAGCAGGAAGTTCTATGACAACAGTCGGACAAGTGTTAGAAGAAGGGTGGGTTTATTTAGGTGCTCCAGCTAAAAAGTATAAAAAAAATGTATTTTTTGAAGATGATTTAGAAAATGTAATTACGAGCCAATTAGAGAAAGAAGTCATAATAGAAAAAAAACCTGAAGATTTATATACAATGCGAATAGATAAAGATACTACAATCAACTAATTCTTTATAAAGATGAAAATTGGTTATATTCAAACAAATCCCATTTTTGCTGAAAAGGAGCGGAATTTTAGCAAAATTAAGAAATTAATTACTAATTTGAAGGCGGATTTAATAGTTTTACCAGAATTATTTGCTACAGGTTATACTTTTACCTCAAAAGAAGAAGCAATATCTTTAGCTGAAAATCTTCATGGAAATACTTCTGAATTTTTGAATAACATCGCTATTGAAACTGGAGCTGTAATTGTCGGAGGATTTGCTGAAAAAGATGGGAGAAAAATTTATAATTCCGCAATGATCGTATCAGGTGAGGGAATAGTTGGTACTTATAGAAAAATTCATTTATATTATAAAGAAAAATTATGGTTTTCTGCTGGAGATAAACCTTTAGAAGTGTACAAAATAAATGGTATTAATATTGGTATAATGATTTGTTTTGATTGGATATTTCCAGAAACAGCGAGAACTCTATCAATCTTAGGTGCCGATATTATTGCCCATCCTTCTAATTTAGTACTCCCTTATTGCCAAAAAGCAATGATTACTCGATGTTTAGAGAATCGAATATACGCTGTTACTGCTAATAGAATTGGACATGAAATACGTGGTGAAGATGATTTTATATTCACTGGAGGGAGCCAAATTACATCCTATGATGGTTCAATAATCTCCGCAGCTCCGATAGATCAAGAATTTATAGATTTTGCGGAAGTTGATATAGGTCTTGTTAGGAATAAAAAATTAAATGAATATAATGATCTTATTAGAGATCGAAGGAAAAAATTTTATTTAATTTGAATATACATATGTGAAATCGTAAAAAGTAAATTCTAATGAAAATTGGATATCCATGTATTAATTTAGCATTAGATTGTAAAAGCAGTAGTACTTTCCGCCTAAAAAATTATTCTAAAGAGAGATTAATCCAAACAATTATTAATAATTTAAATTGTTTAGAGAAAATATTAGAATTTAATATAAATCATAGAATTTTTTTTTTTAGAATTACTTCCGATCTAATTCCTTTTGGCTCTCACCAGGTGATGGATTTTGACTGGCAAGACTATTTCAAGGAACAGTTTAAAACTATTGGAAATTATATTAAAAATAATTCCATAAGAATTACTATGCATCCAGGACAATATACTGTCCTCAATTCAATCCACAATAGAGTATTTAAAAATAGTGTAGATGAACTAATTTATCATACTGATATCTTAGATTTACTGGGGCTAGATAAAACTGCCAAAATTATAACGCATGTAGGTGGATTTTATGGTGATAAAGAAGGTAGCATTAATAGGTTTATAAATCGATATCATTCTCTAGACAAGAGAATAAAAAAGTATTTAGTAATCGAGAATGATGACAAGAGCTTCACTATTGACGATTGCCTTGCAATTAGTGCACAAACAGGGATTCCGGTAATCTTTGACACATATCATCATGAATGTAATCCCATAAATGAAAACTTTCAAGATGTTTTAGAAAAAGTGTTCAAAACTTGGAAGCCTGAACATGGTTTACCAATAATACATTATAGCTCAGAACATCCTAAAAAAGGTAAGTGTCGTCATGCTGATTCAATTGAAATAAATCATTTCAAAAGTTTAATTAAATCCACGAAAAACTATGATTTTGATATCATGATTGAGATTAAAGATAAGGAAAATAGTGCTTTAAAAGCTATAAATGCAATTTTAAATGATGAAAGGTTAAATCTAGATAATTAAAATAAAAAATAATGCAAAATCAAGAATTATAAATTCGCTTAGTTTAAATTATGTGTCCTCTAAAATTACCAAAAATGGATAAGAAAGAGATAAAACAAGCTCTTCAAGAAGAGAATATATGTAGAATTGCTTTTATTGATGATAAATTTCCTTATATTTCTCCTTTTCAATATGTTTATCTTGATGATATACTTTATTTCCACTTTACTGATTATGGAAAAAAAAAGAAAATCTTAGAAAAAAATAAAAACGTATGCGTCTCAATTGAGCATCTAGACAAAGATTTAGATTCATTCTACTTTATATCGATGCAGGGTAAATTAGCTCTTGTTGAAAATGAGGATGAAAAATTAAAGGTGTTTAAACAAATAGTAAATAATGCTAGAAAAATTTATTCCCAAAATTTTTTAACCGCACATGGTTTTGAAAAAGAAAAAGGATGGGATGTATTAGCTGATAAAAATCAGATATTATACAAATTCATAGAAATAAATAAACCAATTGGGTTAAAATCCCCTTAAACTCAGAATTAACTAAAAAAATAAAAGAAAAAAAAAATAAATTATTGTGGTTGTAATATACCTCCAAATGCTAGCCACGCTAACAATGATTTCGCTACCAAACTCAATATTATATAAACGCGTTCACCAAAAAGATAATCTCTCCAAGGACCGACTGCTTTATATTGAAGCACCATATTAATAGCAAAAGTATTAAATAAAACTAAGTAGGTATAAAATATCCAGTATACAAAATCAGGTATACCTTCAGCATCTACTCCATAGAAATAACCAAAAATTACGATCCAAGGAATTGCACCTGCAATACAGCCCATTATAAAAGGCTTCCAATTAGTTTTTTCCGTATACTGATTCACTAATTCCATTATGTAACCAAACATTATCATTGTAGCATTTAATACAAATATCATAACGAGTGCCCAAAAATCCCAGACTCCAAATAATAGTGCAATAAAAGTAATCATGATCGAACTAGAGAAGGCATACTCATACCAACGATATGGATTAAATCCTTTCTGCAGATTCTCATTATACCTTTTATTCAATGGATAAGCAATTAATAAATGTGCTAAAGCAGATATTAATAGAAATGATGCTAAAATAGCTCCTACATATGAAAGTGTAAATAGTACCTCAGGATTTGGAAATATATTAAAACTATCAGGAGGAACTACCTCATAAGTTAAATAAAATGTATAAATGTCTCTAGAGAAATCTAAAATAAGACCTACTGTAAGCATTAGTATTCCTTGTATTAAATGAAGAATTCCCATATTTCTATTGAATTTCTGTAGATAATCAAATGAAATTTTTGAATTAGAAATTATTTCTTGTCGTTCTTTAAAATTCATTTTAATCGGTTTTAATATTTTTAAATTTAGTTTTTTAATATTAAAAATTCAAATAAATAACTTAAATAATATTTCTCTGAATTATTTAAATCTATCGATAATTAATTTTAGAATTAATGAGTTTTAGTAAAACTATCAATATTTCATTACGATAAAAGTTTTTATAATCTTTATAAAAAAGATTAAATTTGCTTTCAAAATATCAAATTTAACTATTTAAAAATTCAAGAAAAATAGTGATTATTATGGCTATAGAAATTAATTGGTTAGCGGTTGTTATTATAGCAATAATTTATTTTGTTATCCTTTTCTTTTGATATATTCCTGCTACTTTTGGAAATATGTGGCTAAAATTAGGGAAGGAAAGTTCTTTATATGGGTTCAACAACATATAGAGGCCATTTCTTGAGAATACCCTTTGGAACTTTTCCCTTTCTAACTTGGGCTAAAATTTCCGCTCGAGTTGATAAGAAATTGACTGGTTGCTCTTCTATTATTTGAATATTAATCTTTTTTTCATTTATTGCCCTTTTCAGATCTTCTGATTTTTGATATTTTAACAATATATTTTTTATTTGATTCTCTGTTATACAATTCTCATTTTTACTAGAAGGTAGAACCAAACTCCATTTAATAACATCGTTTTCATATGATTTGATAAGCAATAAAGAATCATAGCTAAATTGACATGTTTCTTTTAATTGATTTAATAAATTTCGAGGTTCTATAATTTCAAAATCTTCTAAAGAGAAAAAATCGCCAGCATAAGTTTTGTATTTCGATTCAATTTTAATCTGATTCGATATTTGAATAGGATATTTTAATTGAAATTGGTTCCTTAAAATTTTTCCGTTAATTTGAGGGAGACTCTTCTGATCTTTAATAGAAATAATATCCCCAATGTCGATATTAATTAGTGAATCCGAGTTATTAAGACGTGAAACATAAAGTCTACCCAATTTATCCTTGGTTCTAGAAATAATAGTCTTAATTCCTTTATATTCTATTACTGGTAGAGTCAAAGGGAAAACAAACATTCTATTTAATCTTGAGATTTCAAAATTTCCGTTATTTATACTTGCTGCGAAGGGACCAACTTCAGAAGCAACATATAAATTTGTAAATCTTTCTTTACCCCTTGCCCATTTCATAAATTTATTAATTAAAATCCATTCAGGTTCAGAGAGAGAACTAATGCTAAATATTAAAGTCGCATTATTCAGTTTTTCTGATAATTTACTTTGTATTTTTCTTGCGGTACTTTCTAAGCCTTTACTTTTAATTTCTAATAACAATTGCTCTACTTTTGAATTATGAGTTTGATTTATTAAATCCATTGATTTTTTTAAACCAATTTTAAGCCTATTGATATCTGCCCAACCTAATATTGTAATTGCAGGAGCAGAAATAACTGAAATATTCTCCATTGTTAAAATTTGAGAGATAATTTCAAGATTCTTAGAATTCTTATATTCATAAAACAAATATGATTTTGGTTTAACAATTGATAACATGACTCGTTGAGAAAATTCAGAGGAATAAAGTGAAATATATTTCTTATCTCCAAGTTCTTGAAGGCCATCTAATTTAAGTCTTGAAGGTACAAAAATAATTGCAGATGAATTTGTATCTAACCCACTTGATTCAAAAATAGCTTGCATACCGGGAGCCCATTGTCTTTTGATATGATCTCTGGTCATATGGTACCACTTTAACATTGATAAATTACTATTTGTGGTCCCAGAAGTATGACAAAAGATTATTGGATCAGCTACTTCTTCATTATTTAAAAAATCATTCAAATTTATTGAGAAACTTCTAGAATCAGTTGTTTCGGATTTTATCCGATTGAATAGATCCGACACAGATGATAATCCTGAAAGCTTTAATACTAATTCTTCATATTCCTCTCTGGAATCTATTTCAAGCCATTGTTTCCAATTTATTCTTTCTATTTCTAAAAATAATTTATTAAAGCTATTTTGTACTTCTTCATCAAAGTCAAAAGATTCCAAATTATTCTCCTACATTCTAAGCCTTATTTTAATAAATTCAATAATGATATCTTCTAAATCTGATTAGATTAAATAAGAAAAAAAGAATTATATTGTTTTTCGAAAATAATTATTAGTTCTAAAAGTGATGTAAAATACCATATAATCCCGACTCTGAATCTTGGAATATAGGCAAGTGTGGTGGTAAATAGGTAAATAGTATTTGAAGAATCCCGATTCCAAAAATAATGACCCATGAAATAATGCTAATCGTTCTTGGTAATTCGCTTAATGTTATAATTTTATAGCTAATAAATTGACCAAAAATTACACCGATAAAAAAACTTAAAATGTCTATAATAAGAATTTCTTTCCCTAGAATAGCCGTGTATGAATAAAAAACGATTAATATGGTACTTATACTTATTACTGCAGTGAGGCTTTTTCCAATAATAAAATTATTTGCTTCTTCTTTAATGAATTTATATTCAATTAAGGAAAATATTATTAAAGGCCAAAAAGGAAGTTTAAGATGTTCCCAAACACTTTCATTAACTGCGGTAATTGCTCCAACAGGTGGCCAAGAAAAAAGCCATTCAAATAAGAAATGGAATAAAGTTCCAAGGATTATGATAAAGATTGTGCCTACTATTTCCCACTTTAATATCTTATTCTCCATATTAGTACCTTTAACTCTTAAAAAATTTTTGTTTCGTTTAAATTGATGACATATAAAGAGTTTAACACTATTTTTTATAACAGGTTAAAGTAAAAAACATTTCTGTTTAGACTCTATAAATATATTCGAAATTGTGATTTATCTTTATTAGAATTGATAATAATTATTTTTTTTTTATAATTAATGAGTTCTTAATGAAAAATAATTTCATTTTAAATTGTATATAAATTAGATAATATATGAAAGCTGCTATATTTGATGGGCAGAATTTAATGGTAAAGAAAGTAGAAGATCCTAAAATTAATGACTCTCAAGTTTTAATTCGTGTTAAATCTGTAGGTATTTGTGGAACTGATTTAGCGATTGCAAATAAATCTTTACCCGTACCTGGGCCATTAATTCTTGGTCATGAATTTTCAGGCGATGTAATAGAAGTAGGAAGTGAAGTTGATGAAAAGTGGCTTGACAAGAGGGTTACTTCAGAAATTAATACTAATGTTGACTTTAATTGCTATTATTGTAAACAGAATAATTATACTCAGTGTTTATCCCGGAAGGCACTAGGAATAGATATTGATGGTGCTCTTGCTGAATTTATTGCAGTAGAATCTTACTTACTTCATGAAATACCTGATTCTATTTCATATGATAATGCTACATTCATCGAACCATTAGCAGCAGCCTTTCAAGTATTTGAACTAATGCCTTTAGATCAAAATGATAAAATTATGGCGATATTTGGTCTTGGAAAATTAGGATTGTTAATAACCCAGGTTGCGTTGTTAAAAGGATTGAAGTTAATCGTTGTGGACTATTCACATGAAAAAATTTCTTTAGCCAAACATTTTGGAGCACAATATGAGTTAAATTTAACAGAAAAGCTTCATATCCCTAATGAAATTAGAAATCTGACCAATAATTTAGGTGCTGACATCGTTCTAGATGCTACGGGTAATCCTAATGCACTAAATGATATAATTGATTCGTGCAGAACTCGAGGAAAGGTTCATATCAAAAGCACACATGGAGTCAATGCTTCAATTAACTTGACAGATATGGTAGTTCGTGAGTTAACACTTTATACGAGTAGATGTGGTCCTTTTCCTAAAGCTATTGAGGGTTTAAATTCGGGAAAAATCAAAGTTGATAATTTAATTTCTAAGATATTCAGATTAGAAGATATTAAAGAAGCTGTAGATTTTTATAATAAAAGCCAAGATCACATCAAATCTATTATACATATATAATCGCGATAAATGTAGAATACTAAAATAAAATCCTCATTTTTATACAATGGTTAAATTACGTAAACATTGAATTTTTTAGAGAAATTTCCTTATTTATTAAATATAACACAAAAAATATTAAATCATTCTCTTTCATCTGGGAAGTAATGATCGACGCTAACTTAGAGCTAAGTGACAAAAAATCAAAAACAGAAGTAATTAAAGAAGAAATCGAATTTCAGTACTTTCGGTATCTTCTTATGCTTTTTACAATATTTTTAACTTCATTAATCATTCCAGCGCTCTTGTTTATGTCTTATATGATTCTCTTTTTCTTACCATATTTTTTAGAAATTACAAATTTTATCTCACTTTTTACTGAAATTAAACCTTTTGTTGCACTAATTTCTATGCCTTTGGTTTTTATTGGGTGTTATTTATTCCGTTTGTATTTTGTAGGATTAACAACACGACTCTTTTGGAAGTGGAGTGAAAAGAAGGTCCCTACTAAAGATGGGATTATCCCCAGAAATTTTACAAGTAGAGTGGCACAACATTATCATATAAGAAGCTTTGTGCTAAAATATAGTAAAAATCTTATTATGAAAGGACCTTTTCCGTGGTTATATAATTGGCTTCTTAATTTTATAGGTGTAAGTAAAATTGGGAAAGGAACAACTATCGAAGAAGCTGTAGCTAGTGATAGATATATTGATGTAGGAAAAAATTGTTATATAGGAGTAAATTCAGCTATATCTGCTCATGCAGTTGAGGGATTATTCGGTAATATTTCCTATTTTGAAGTTAAAGTAGGTAATAATGTAACCAGTGCAGGAGTAAATATAGTTGGTCCAGGATCAGAGGTTCATGATAATTCTTATTTGCTTCCTTTAGCTTCAGCTGGTAAACATAGTGTAATTAAGGGAAACAATTATTATTGGGGCATACCTTTAAGAAAAATATTTAAAAAAAAAATTATGCTATACTTGGATATATCCCCTCAAGATTTACAGAAAAATGAAAATATCGAAAAATATGTTGATCGGAAATTAATAAATAAAAAAGAAGTTGAAAATGGCTTAAATAAATCTGATGAAATCCTCGAAAAAAAAGGTATAAATGAAAATTCACAAGAGGAACCTATTGATCTAAATAATTTAACTGAACAAGATTTAAAAATCGATTTCACATCAAGTAGTGCAATTTCAAGAGTAAATATCAAATTTTTAGTTTTTTATATCCCTATTTTTTGGTTATCTGGTTTGTTAATTATTACGATTTTTTATGCATTCATATCTTACGTTAAAGACTGGATTCTAATTGCGTTTTTTATGCCAGCCATGTTAATTATTCTGTGGTTTATATTTATCATGAGTTGTTTCCTTTTTAGTAAATTATTCTTAATTTTGATAAACCTTATTCACAAACCAAAAGAAGGATTATTCAAAGCTGAAAAAGGTGATAATGATTTCGAATTTTGGTGTCTACGAACTGAATTAAAGAAGATGGTTTTTTGGCTTATAAGAAGTTGGCCCATTCCATGGATGGATATATTAGCATTCAAATGGTTTGGAATAAAGATGACCCTTTCAAGTAGTCTATATGACACTTGGTGTGATGGTGAATTCATTAAACTTGGACGAAGAGATTTAATAGGGCAAGGTGCTATAATTATGTCATCAATGGTCGTTGGAAAATATTTAATAATTAAGGAGGTTATTGTTGATGATTATGCATTGATAGGGGGATATACAGCAATCGCCCCTGGAACAATAATAGGTAGGGAATCAATAATAGGTGCTCTTAGTACAACTACTTATGATCAAAAAATTGATCCAGGATGGATATATATGGGGATTCCAGCTTCAAAATTCAAACCAAATATATATGCAGAATCCCGAAGGGAAATTCTTGTAAGAAAAGACGTTGATGAAGAAGAGAAATTTGAGATTGAATATGAAGTTAATGTAGACGAAGATAAAAAAGATCTTGCTTGAAACTCTATATAAAATATGCATATGACCGTAATATACTTATCAATTTTACTCTTTTGATTCTATCGAAATTAAAATTAAAGCCTATTATTAAATCAATGAATTTTTTAGAAGAAACAACTTAATTATTATATAAGAAATATTTCTAAAAATTTGATAATATGGCAACTACGGAGAAAGAATCAATTGAAACCATTCAGGAAGAATTTAAAATTCAATATTTCCTATTTTTAGTAATATTTTTCTCTATCTATCTCACTTCATTGATAGTTCCAGCATTTCTATTTATGACTTATTTACTTCTTTATTTCTTACCGTATTTTTTAGAAACCAGTAGCATTATCGCAATTTTTACTGAAATTGAACCTGTTGTAGCATTAATTTCTATGCCCTTAGTTTTAATTGGGTGTTATTTAATCCGTTTATTTTTTATTGGATTAACAACACGATTCTTTTGGAGACTAAGTGAAAAAAAGTCTCCCAGTAAGGATGGAATAATACCAAGGAATTTCCCAAGCAGAACTCTCAATTATTATCATCTTCGAAGCTTTATGATAAAATATGGCAAAAACTCATTTATTAAAGGAATTTTTCCTTGGTTAAGCAACTGGCTATATAATTTTGTGGGTTCAAGTGTAATTGGAAAAGGATCTACCTTGGAGGAAAGTATATGTAATGAAAAATTTGGCATTGTTGGAAAAAATTGCTATTTTGGGGCTTCTTCAGCATTAGCAACTCATTTGGTTGATGGAACTTTTGGAAATATTAATTATTTTCATGTGAAGGTTGGTGATAATGTTACTGCTGCTGGAGAAAATCTAGTAGCAGCAGGATCAGAGGTTCATGATAATTCATACTTGCTTCCCTTAGCTTCTGCGGGAAAGCATAGCGTTTTAAAAGGAAATAACTATTATTGGGGGATCCCTTTAAGGAAAATTTTTAGAAACAAAACTATGGACTATCTTTCTTTAACACCAAAGGAATTGGAGATAAATGAAAACATAGCAGGATATAATGATAAATTATTAATAGAAAAATTAAAAAACGACAAAATTCTCAGACATTCTAATAAAAACCTCGAAAAAGAGCAAATAAACACTAAAGATGCACAGGATAAACTTGAGGGGAACAATTTAAAAGAGGAAAATTTAGCATTAGATTTCACTACAAGTAGTGCAATTTCAAAAGTAAATATAAAGTTTCTAATAGTATATCTTCCAATTTTTTGGTTATCCGGTATGTTGGACACGACAATATTTTATACATTCACATATTATGTTAGTAATAAATTTTTGATGATTTTTTTCCTTCCAACGATAATTATTATTCTGTGGTTTGTTTTTATTTTAGGCTGTTTCTTTTTTAGTAAATTATTTTTAATTTTAATAAATCTTATTCACAAACCAAAAGAGGGTGTGTTTCGTGCGGAAATCGGTGATACAGATTTTGAATTTTGGTGTTTACGGACTGAAGTAAAAAAAATTGTTCTATGGCTTATAAGAAATTGGCCCATTCCATGGATGGACATACTAGCGTTTAAATGGTTTGAGGTGAAAATGACCTTATCAAGTTCATTATACGATTCTTGGTGTGATGGTGAATTTATTACATTTGGAAGAAGAGTATTAATAGGACAAGGAGCTACGGTCATGTCATCAATGGTAGTAGGTAAATATTTAATAATTAAAAAAGTGATATGTGGTGATTATTCTCTCGTCGGAGGACACTCTACTGTAGCACCAGGTACAATTATCGGAGAAGATACCTTTGTGAGTGCTCTATCTACTACAGTTTATTCTCAAGTTCTTGAGCCCGGTTGGATATACTTAGGGATCCCTTGCATTAAGCTTAAGCCAAACAAGTATGCTGAGTCCCAAAGAGAAATACTAATAAAAAGAGATGTAGATAAAGAAGAGAAATTTGAGATTGAACATAAAGTTAATATCGATGAAGATAAAAAGGATCTTATTTGAAAAATTTAATTGATTCTCAGTTTTAATTGCTTCTTAAGAAAAATCTTTAAATTTTCACAGGAAGTTTTAAATTCTTGTTTATCCTTGTAAAATAAACTAGTTCTAGGGCAATCCTTATCAAGTTTACATCTTTCTTCATTTACATCATATATTAAAGGGTAAAATCTACATCCTTGAGGACGATATCTATAAATATTACAATTCTTAGTATCAGAATCCAAAAAAACACAATGGCCTTCAATATTTTTTAATTGGAGCTGATTATTATCACTTTTGAATACAAAATCTTGTTCTCTTAAATTTTTAGAAGACTTCCTTTTTATTAATTCAATATCATTATGAGAGAGGAGCATTTCTGTATCTAAACAGCACTTTCCGCAATTTTCACATAGAGATTTCATAGCAAATTTTTATTTTTTATTAAGACTTATAAGTTTAAAAGGAACGGAAATATCAATTAATGTATTATAAGTATCAATTGCTTTTTAATTGAATAAAATTTATAGTAAATAGATTAGAAACAAGATCAATTGGTAAAAATGAGTGAAGATTCTGAAGATAATAATTCACTAATTCAGAATGAAGTCATTAAAGAGGAAGTAAATCTTCAATATCACTTATATATTTTAATATTTGGATGTATTTTTTATTCCTCATGGGTAATTCCTGGTATCTGTTTTTTCGTTTATTTACTTCAGTTTTTTCTTCCTAATGTTTTAGAAACTGCAAATATATTGCTTATTTTCACCCAGGTCAAACCATTAAT
>JBHLOJ010000100.1:0-12153 GCA_048940605.1 Promethearchaeota archaeon | reverse complement strand
GGATTAAAAGCAAGAGGACATCCTTTAGGTGCAACGGGTATAGCTCAAGTTGTAGAATTAGTATGGCAATTAAGAGGACAAGCTGGAAAGAGACAAGTTGAAGGAGCAGAAACGGGAATTACTTGCAATTTTGGTGGATTTGGGAACAATATAATATCAATATTGGTAGAAAGAATTTAGTGGTTTTTTTAATTTGTTCCTTATTATACAGTTATGATTGTTACTGAGATTATTGAATTAGTCCTCGAAATAAGAAGAGGTTTAAAAAAAAATAAAAATTTAGGTATTAATTAAGATGCTATATTTCTCTTCCTCAACCAATATATACTTATTAACCCTATAATTGCTCCTGCACCTATTGTTGAAATGATAATAGTTAATACCAAAGGAAATCCATCAGATGGTTTTCCCTTTTCTTTCAGAAGTGAAGCTGGATCCACCGCAATATAAGTTTCAAAATGTTTATCCTCATATCCCGAAATAGAAATGATCATGTTAAGTAGGATTGGATCTTCACCAGGAGCTACAGGTATTGCATCTAACGACACAAAGTAATATCCATTTCCAAGATTTTCAATATCAGCAGACACATCAATTCCATTCCACCACATCTGAATTGTTGCTGTATCTATTCCCTGTCCATTCTCATTGAATATAAAAAAAGTGAAATTAAACTGTTGAGTTGAATAAAAATGTTCAGTTATTTCCACTTGTAAAAATTTACCTATTTCAGATGGTTCTACAGCAATGTACATTTCGAAATATGTTTCCAAATGATAAAGTGCTGAGATAGTCATATTTAATAAGATTGCAGCTTCACCTTGCTTTATAATTATCGGAGTTAATGATATATTATATAGGCCATTTCCAAGTTCTGCGATGTTATTTGAAGGTACTTTGTTTCCATTCCACCACATCTGAATATAAGGGTTAGAAATTTTAAGACCTATAATTTCACATGAGATTTTAATAATAACAGTAAATTCTGTAGTTGTAAATGATTCAGAAATTACTTCGATAAGAATACTAGGAGGCATATTAGAAATATAGTGTAATTTAATTATTGTATTGTTTCCCAAGTCCTCAATAAATTTTCCATTATTACTAACTAATACATTTCTTTCGATAGTATTATTATCACAATTAGCAGAAGATATAGAGATTGCCCAATTTAAATTATAATATAAATAATTATCCAGTATGGTATTATTGTCGCAATTCTCAACTAAATATACTCCATGTTGTGAATTGTTATTTATGACATTATTCGAGATGGTCACATTATTACTATCATATAGATAAATCCCGTGTAGTGAATTGTTATTTATGACATTATTTGAGATGGTCACATTATTAGTACGATATAAATAGATACCAATTGATGTGTGAGATGTATTTAAGTTTGATATAACTGAATTATTACAATAGAATAATAAGATTTGTCCACCTCCCGTAAAATTGATTTCATCTAACCCATTTTTATTTACGTAATAATAAATAGATCTTTGATTCACAGTATTGTTTGGATAAATCATTAGTGAAGATAATTGATCAAATGAACCATCGACCATCAAGCCACATCCATTCATGTTGTTGTCTGATAATTTTATTCTATAGACATTTTCTAAATATATCCCATAATAATTATTGTTTAGAGTATTTCCTATAATTGTTGTATTGTCACAATCTCTCCCCTCTATAGATATTCCAGAATTACTATTGTTATTTATTTTATTTCCCGAAATCATATTATTATAGGATTCATATTGTAAATGTATCCCTGCTTCTTTGTTGTTATTAATTGTGTTATCTAAAATGCTATTATCATCGCAATCATAATAGACTTCTACTCCATAACTATTATTGCTTACTATGTTTTCTAAAACAGAGTTATTGTTTGAATAATAATTTATTCTTATCCCATAGAAATTTTTCTCAAAAGTGTTATTCAAAACAATATTATCATCGCAATAATAATAAATATATATCCCATAATCATTATTTGTAGCGGTATTTCCAAAAGCTGTGTTATGATCGCAGTAATAGAATATATATATTCCATAATCCTGATTAGTAGCGTTATTTCCGGAAATTGTATTATTGTAACAATATTCATCTAAAGCTATTCCCCACCAGCGATTGTTATTAACACTATTTCGGCTAATTGTATTGTTATTGCATCTATAAAAATAAATCCCCACATAATAATTATCATTTGCAATGTTTCCCGAAATTGTATTATTATTGCTCTGAGAGGATAAAGATATTCCATAATTATTGTCATTAACTGTATTTCCCGAAATTGTATTATTATTAGAGTGGTTGGATAAAGCCATTCCCCTATCGTCGTTATTATTAACTTCGTTTTCTAAAATCGAATTGTTATTACAATTTTGTGCTAAAACTATCCCACGCGCCATGTTATAACTTACTATATTTCCCAAGATGGTATTATCAGTACAATTAATCTCTAATTTTATACCATGATTATCATTATTATTTGCGGTATTATTCAAAAGTATATTATTAATACATTTATCATGCAAACATATTCCATGATTATTATTAGAGCAATTATTATCCACCAAATATCCATTAGATGTATGATTCAAAAATATTCCTGCATTATTCCCAGATCCTGAATTTGTCAATGTACAATTCCTAATTATGAAAAAAGCACTTGAATTCTCTATTAATATCGCAGATCCCAACCCACCAGCGTCAATAGTGACATTCTCGATGATATGAGGATTATCTTGAGTTCCATTATTAACTTGAATCCAATCAAGAGAGCTCTCTGACCAATTATCATTTTTAATATGTATACGGGAACAATTCGGCCAAAATCCCGATTTTTTTAAATTTCTAAAATTATCTTTCTGGTTGTTCTTCATCACTTCTTTCATATTTTCTTGATCGTTGAATATGATATAATTCTTGACACTTAAAATTGCTATAATTATCACTAAAGCTATTATAATTCTATGTGTTTTATTTCTCATTATAATATCACCCAGACAAAATTAGATTGCATAAAATTATGTTAAATTAATATATAACATTTTTTTTAAAGAAATAATTTTATAGAGATGGGATTGATGAATTATGAGAAATTTTAATTATTACAATCCCACTCGAATTCAGTTTGGATGGGGTCGTATTAACGAGATCGGAAGAGTAGTAAAAATAAATGGTTCGAGATGTTTATTAGTTACTGTTAGTAATTTTTACCTTTTATTTTGAAAGAGTAATGATATTAATCAATTACTTTAAATTGAAGTTCTCTGCCATTTTTATCAAAACATTTAATATTACTTAACCTATAGGGAAATCCTACTATAAAATGAAATCTTAATCCTTTAAACACACTATTTAAATCTTGTAAAGATGGGTACGGAACACCAGATGGATGTGAATGAATTGTTCCTTGATAATCTAGACTTAAGGGAAGTCTGGTTGGAAAAAATATTCCTGTATTTCTGGATGTAACCGCACCTGGTGGCAATATAAATTCTGTAAATATGTTTTTTTCCATTTTAAGGATTCCTAAAAATTCTTTTGGATGGTGCTCCCGACATAAAGCTAAGATTCCCACTAATAATTCTTTTTTTATTTTGACTTCATTTGATCGCAGCTCCTCTAAAATTGAAATAATTTCATTAATGACATTTAAAATAGATTTAGTCTCATTTATTTTCCAATTTTTTAATGAGGTTATGTCATTATTTAATTTTTTGTAGACTTTCCCTGATTTGTTAATAAGAGTTAATTTTGGCTTTTTAGGATATTTAGAATAATCAATTTCTAAAATAATTCCCATAATTAATTCAATTTTAATGTGAGTAATTTCGTTATTTATAATTACTGTATTAGGAAAATGTTCTACAATGTTTTGATATTGTTTCTCAATTTCTTTACTCATTATAATGTAAAAAATTCGATTTTAAATGAATTTTTTCTATTTAGAAAGAAATTCAATACCTTTTATGTTAAAATTAAATCAAGTTTTAAACACTTAATAAAAAATATGATTTTTTAGAAAAAGATTTAACATAACTACTTAATACTTCTAAGTCAAGTTTGAAATTTAAATTATAAATTTTCAATATGCTTTTAAAAGGAGTTCAAAGTTTTCAAGAAATTATCTTTTTTATCCTTATTATATCATCAATTTTTAGATTTAATATTACATTTTTGCCAATAAATTGCATTAAACCTTCATGATTAAGCCCTTGGCAATGATATTTTCTTGAGTCATCAAGAATAACTTCTTTTCTAAAAATCTGAGAATTTTGATTGTATTCCTGGATTAAGTTTTTTATCACCATTAAATTATTTTCTATAATTGGAGAATAATATTTATTTGCATAAACACATATTTTCTTCGCAAAATTATCAATCAAAACTGGCTTTTTTAGTACGTCTTTTATAGATATTGACTTGGAACCTAAATCTTCTGGCATTTCTCTGCTTGAGTTATTTAAATTTACACCCATTCCAATCAATATATAATTTTTTTTAGAACTTATTATATAGTCGATTAAAATTCCTGCAAGTTTTCTATTATTATATAAAATGTCATTAGGCCACTTAATTTGAACCTGTAGATCATATTCTTCATTAATAATTCGTGTTAATAATGTTGCTGTAAAGTAGTGAAGCAATGCTAATTGCGATTCATTCAAGATTAGTGAGGTAGTTGCTCCTAGGGTTGCCCAAAGCCCACCTTCTGGAGAATACCAATCGTCTTGCTTTCTTCCACGACCTTTTGTTTGCGTTTTCGCAACTAACAATAGAGATGGATAGTAATCATTTATAAGGTAATCGATTATACTGTCTTGGGTAGAGTTAGTTTTATCGATGTGAATTATCTTTATTTTTGAGAACATCTTTTACCTTAATCTGTTGCTTTAAAGAAATTTTAATAACTTAAATATATGGATTAATATAAATTGTTCCCAAAATTGGTTATTTGAATATTTATTAAATGAATTCAAGATAATAAAGATAAATATTTCTCTTAAAGGAAATCTTACCTTATCAATTAATTGAAAAATATCAACTTTCAAAATGAAATATTAAATAAGATTTTATTATAATTTGAAATTCATTTACCTAAGCAAAGATTTATTGATTATTTTCTTCCAAAATTCTCAATTTTAGAATTATTAAAAAATATAAGAATTTTTAATAATATATGGTCAAACCTGTAATACTAATAATAGTGTGTCTTCAAGTATAAGTTTTATAAATCTACCTTTGATAAAATTAATTACTTGTTTATTTAAATAAATATCGGATAATAATGATTTTGAAGGATGATAGATCAGAAAAAAACTTAGAAGTGACTGAGAAATTACAAGAATTACGCAATGGGTCTAAATTAGGAGGTGGACAAGAAAGTATTGACACTCAACATAAAAAAGGTAAATTAACTGCCAGAGAACGGCTTGAAATTTTGTTAGATTTCGGATCTTTTGTAGAAATTGACTCATTTGTAAAGCATCAATATCATAAATTTGGTATGGAGAAAAAGAAATTTCTTGGAGATGGAGTAATTACTGGTTATGGTACAATAGGGGGTAGAAGAGTTTTCATTTATAGTCAAGATTTTACAGTATTGGGGGGAACTATAGGGAAGGCCCATGCCCAAAAAATATGTAAAGTCATGGATCTAGCCTTAAAAATGGGTTATCCTTTAATTGGATTAATAGATTCGGGAGGCGCTCGTATTCAGGAGGGTGTTGATGCCCTTGACGGATTAGGAGATATATTTTATCGAAATGTTAGGGCGTCTGGAATCATTCCTCAAATTTCTGTGATCTTAGGTAACTCTGCTGGAGGGGCAGCTTATAGCCCAGCATTAACAGATTTCATCATTATGGGAGGAAATAACGCTCATATGTTTATCACCGGACCACAGGTAATAAAAACAGTAACAGGAGAAAATTTTTCTTTTTCAGAATTAGGAGGCTCAGCAGTTCATTCAAAAATATCAGGAGTGTGTCATAAAGCTTTGGATACTGAAGAAGAAGCATTAGATTTCACAAAAAAACTATTATCCTATATACCATCCAATAATTTAGATGATATTCCTCACTCTTTTAGCCAAATTCACGTAGCGGATCCCTATTTATTAGAACAAATAGTACCGGAAAACGAAGATGATCCATATAATATGATTGATGTAATTAATGTGATAGTGGATCAAGATTCATTTTTAGAACTCTTTCCAGATTGGGCTAAGAATTTAATAATCGGATTTGGGAAGATAGAACATCAGACTGTAGGTATCATTGCCAATCAACCTAATCACCTTAGTGGTGCCCTAGACTACAATGCTTCGGACAAAGCATCAAGATTTATAAGATTCTGTGACGCATTTAATATCCCTCTTTTGACATTAGTAGATGTGCCGGGATTTATGCCTGGAGTTAAGCAAGAACATTCTGGAATAATCAGACATGGTGCTAAAATGCTTTTTGCATATTCAGAAGCTACAGTAGCAAAAATTACTGTTATTATACGTAAAGCTTATGGAGGTGCCTATATTGTCATGAGTTCAAAAAATTTAGGTTCAGACATCAATATTGCATGGAATACAGCCCAAATTGCCGTGATGGGCGCTGAGGGAGCATGTAAAATTCTGTTTCGAAATCATTTAAAGGAAGGAGAAGATCCTGATATATTATTAAAGGATTTTTCCAAACAGTACAAAAAGGAATTTTTAAATCCTTTTCAAGTAGCTGAAACAGGGCGTATAGATAAAGTAATTTTTCCACATGAAACCCGAAATGAGATTATTAAAAGTTTACAATTTTTTGAAACGAAACGTGAACAACCTCCTAGACGAAAACATGGGATCTCCCCAGTTTAAAATTAAAACTTGTTGATTTTTATGAAGAAGAGAGAAAATATCCAGCAATTGTTGAAAAATAAAATCCCTATTTGGGGTTATTCACCAAGAGGTATAACAGAACCTTCACTTTCAGTTCAAATGTGCCAAGAAGGGGGAATTGGGTTAATAGATTTTGAAGGACTTAATATTGATCAATGTAAAATACTTTTCAATAAAATGGAATCATCAGTATCCTGTGATCTTTTATGGGGTATTCGAATTCCTTCTTCAGACATTCTTTTTAACCTCGAAATTCGAGATCCAATCCCAATCATCATCTGTGCATTCTCCCCAAATTTAAAAGAAATCTCAATGATGCAAAAAAATTCTAGATTGCTCCTTTCTGAAGTATCATATTTAGAAGAAGCTTATGAAACCGCAAACTGGGCAGACTTTTTTCTTGTAAAAGGAAATGAAGCGGGTGGATTAGTTGGCACTAAAAATACTTTTATACTTATTCAAGAATTCCAAAAAGTAGGGTTCCCTTTCATAATTCAGGGTGGTTTTGGGGTGTATAACATATGTTCCGCTTTTATAGGTGGAGCTTTAGGTGTAGTGTTAGAAAGTCAGTTATTCTTGCTCCCCGAATGTCCTATAAGCCCAAAATTTAAAGAATATATTAAGACAATTGATGAAAATGATTTTTATCTTGTTCATGAAACTTTGAGATACAATTATCGTTTAATTGGTAAATTAGCTAACAAGTCAATCCGATCAGTAAAGGAAGTTGAACAACATAATTATTCAATATTAAATGAAGAATTCAACGATGATTATTTTCTCCTCAAACATGAGTTTCTCAAAAATATTTCAGTTTTCTTAGATCAATATCATATTTATTCTGATACAGAGCCCAAACATTCATTTTTACCAAGTGATCATGGGATTTGTTTTGCGAACCATATTTTAACCAAATTTGGCAATTTAAAAAAATTTCTAAGCAATATAGTTAATATAATCTCTGAGCAGATTGAGAATAGTATAGAACAATGGCCATTTACCAAAAATTCTGAATTTGCAAAGCAACTAAACATTGAATATCCAATCATTCAAGGTCCAATGGCGAATATTTCTGATAATTTAGATTTTGCCAGAGAAGTAGCTGATAATGGTGCTCTTCCAATATTGGCCCTAGGTGGATTATTATCAGCTGAAACTAATGAGCTTTTATCAAATACGGGTATGAAAGATCTAACAGAAAAGACATATGGTTGTGGTATTATAGGTTTAGAAGCCGTAAAGTCTCGTAGGGACGAACATCTTAAATGTATTTCAAAATATGGTCCTGACATCACCCTAATTGCCGCTGGTACAATTGATCTTGGTGTTCAAGTTAAAAATTTTGGTAATAAAGTCTTAATACACACACCTGCGCTATCTATGTTTAAAGCAGCCATAAATAATAATCTTGATTATATGATACTAGAAGGTAGTGAGTGTGGGGGCCATTTTGGAACATTATCATCTTTCATTTTATGGGAACATATTTTAGAATATTTAGATGAACAGAAAAAGAGTTTATCTGAGAAGATAAATATTGTTTTTGCAGGTGGAATAATTAACGAAGTAAGTTCTGCCATGTTAGGGGGTATGATAGGGAACCATTTGAATCTAATTGTACCTGGTATACAAATGGGAACCGCCTATCTGTTAAGTGAAGAAATTGTAAGAAGTAATGCATTATCCCCAGTTTATCAAGAATTATTACTAAATAATTCCTCTACAAAGGTAATTGGTACTACCATAAATGCTAGAGCAAGAGTAATTCCTACCGAATTTTTTTCTCAAACCATAAAAAAAGAAATTTTACGAAAAGAACAAGGAATTCCAATTTCACAAAGAAAAGAATTATATGAAAAAGACAATTTAGGAGCACTTAGAATAGCTTCCAGAGCTGAGATTTGGAATAATAACTATGTGGAAGGGAGTGAGGGATCTCAATTTACTTCGATCTCAGCTAAAGAACAATTGACTAAAGGAGCTTTTATGACAGGTGATTCTATTTCTTTGCAGAAAACAATTAGAAGTATCCCCCAAATACATTATGATATAATTGAAGGGGGTTTCAAATTTATCAGAAAAAAATCAAATCAAATATTAAAAGATTCTTTAGGTAATGTACTAATGGATAATGATAAAAAAGTACAAAAAAAATCAACCAGTAAAAATAAAATAGCCATTATTGGCTTGGGAGGTCTTTTTCCAGATGCCGAGAACATTCAACAATTCTGGAATAATATCTTGAATAAAAAATACTCGATTACAGAAGTCCCGAGAGATAGATGGGAAACGGATATCTTTTATGATAAAAATCATTCATCTCCTGATAAAACCTATACTAAAGTCGGTGGGTTTGTAAAAAAATTTGAATTTAAATCTATCAAATATCGAATTCCCCCAAAAATGGCAGAAAGGATGGATTTAGTTCAAATATGGGCCATTATTACAGCGAGTGAAGCACTCGTTGATGCTGGTTATCCTATTGACGGGAAAAAACGTTTGCCTATTGCAACAATCGTCGGTAATTCCGCAGGAGGAGATACTCAACGTCTCAGCAATAAACGTATATTTTTTAATGAAATTAAGTATAGAATCAATGAAGCAAGCTCTCAGATGATTTTAAACCAAGAGATTAAAAGTAAACTTCTAGAATTCCTTGAAGAGAAAGTTATTAATCAAATTCCAGCAATTAACGAAGACACTATGCCTGGTGAATTATCAAATATAATTGCTGGGAGAGTGGCAAACGTGTTTAATTTAACTGGTAAAAGTATGACAACTGATGCCGCCTGTGCTTCAAGCTTAGCTGCAATTGATACAGCAGTTAATGGACTACTAGTTAAGGATTACGATGTAGTTCTTGCAGGGGGAGTTGATAGTTCAATGGATCCTCAAACATACATTAAATTCTGTAAAATCGGTGCCTTGTCTGAAGATGGTACATATCCCTTTGATGCTCGTGCTAATGGATTTGTTATGGGAGAAGGAGGTGGATTTTTAGTTTTAAAACGCCTTGAAGATGCATTACGTGATGAGAACAAAATTTATGCAATTATTAGTGGATATGGAAGTTCTTCCGATGGGAAAGGTAAAGGTATAACAGCACCCAACCCGGATGGTCAAAAATTAGCAATTTTACGGGCTTTAAAGAATAGTAATATAAACCAATCAGACATTCAATATCTTGAATGTCATGGAACATCTACAGTTGTTGGAGATGCTACTGAATTAAATGTGCTAGGAGATGTGTTTTCTGAAAGAAATGAAAAACAAAAACTTGCGATCGGGTCTATAAAAAGTCAAATTGGGCATCTTAAAAGTGCTGCAGGCATAGCTGCTATTATCAAAACAGTATTAGCATTATATCATAAAGTAATTCCGCCATCCATTAACGTTTCAAGTCTTAATCCCTCAATAAATTGGGATTTTGCTCCATATTACGTTAATATTGAGCCAATAGAGTGGTTAAATCCCGAAACAGGAATAAGAAGAGCAGGTGTTTCCGCATTTGGATTTGGAGGGACCAATTATCATGTAATCCTCGAAGAATTTATACCGCAATCATATGAGATATCATCGATAGAACCAACTAGTTCATATCCGTTATGTGAAGAACATATGTATGATCATCTTGAACCTCAACTTGATCATTTGAGTACTCCTTGTTCAACCGATTTATGCTTTCTATTTAGTGGTCAAGGAAGCCAGTATGTAGGGATGTCAAAGGAATTATATGAAAAGTTTCAAGTTGTCAAAGATACACTTGATAAAGCAAACGATATATGTAAAGATTTTGGTGGATTTGACTTACTTGAGGTAATTTTTGGGTCTCCAAAATTATCACAGGAAGAAAATTCTAATAACTTAAGACAAACTGAGTTTACTCAACCGGCAATCTTTTCAGTTGAGATGGCTCTGGTGCAACTATTTAAGACTAAAGGTATTACTCCGGGAATTGTTGGAGGTCATAGTTTAGGTGAATTCGCAGCTTTAACTACAGCGGGGGTATTAAATTTTGAGGATGGGTTAAAAATTGTAATAAAAAGAGGAGAAGCAATGTCAGAACTACCTCCTGGTGTTCAATGCTCTATGGCAGCGATATTTACATCACCTGAAGAAGTTGAGAAAACCTTAAATGAAATTTCAATTGATGATGTTTCAATATCAAATTATAACTCGAATTCTCAAACGGTTATATCAGGAGAACTATCAGCTGTCGAGTTAGTAGTTAAAATATTCTCAGAGAAAGAAATAAGAGCCATAAAATTAAACGTTTCGAATGCTTTTCATTCTAAATTTGTAGCTCATGCTGAGGATAAGTTGAAAAGCTTTTTAAAAACAATAGATTTTAAATCCCCTAGAATACCAGTTTTTAGCAATGTAACAGGAAAAGTATATCCTGATAATCCTGACAAGATAAAATCAATCCTACTTAAGCAGATCACCTCTCCTGTTAGATGGATTGATGAAATTTCGAATATCTATCAAAAAGGAGGAAGAAAATTTTTAGAAATAGGACCAAAAAAGGCTCTCTTCTTCTTTACTAAAGATATCTTAAAAAAATATAAAGATATTGAAGTCAGTTTTACTCTTTCACCAAAATCCTCTGAAGAAGAACATATTCAAAATATTTTTAAGAAGTTTAAAACGATAAAACAGACCAGTCCTACTAATGAAATTAAAACTCTATCTTCATCCATAAGTGATCAAGAAATAAAAAAATCGAAAAAGCTTCCAAAACCTCTACTAAAACAAGAAATCTTGAGTTCGAATGAAGAAATAACTAATATAAATCAACTTCCATTTTTCAATGAATTTATGGAAGAACAAAAGGAAATTCTTTCTTCAGTTATGATTCAAGGATTTCATAATTATCTTAAGAAATATCAAATATCATTTGATAATCAATCTGGTAAGGACCTTTTAAAACTTAGTTCTACACCTGTAGTAATTACTGGTGTAGGTATTGGATTACCTGGTAAAAATCGGAAAATATTTGATGATAAGAATATCGATGATATTTTGGATGGAGTAAATCTAATCGAATCGGTGAGTAGTGAATTTCAAGAACAATTATATCAAAAAAATATAATTCGATTGGAAAAATCCCCTAATGGTAATGCTAAATTTGTGCCTGTAGATGATATTTCTAAAGTAATTCACTTGGCAGGACAACTTGGGGATTTTAACCCAACAGAGGATTATCAACTTAAACCTAAAATCCTCAATGCTTTAGATATTACATTCCAACTAGC
>JBHLOJ010000201.1:0-2977 GCA_048940605.1 Promethearchaeota archaeon | reverse complement strand
AAACTTGTAGAAATGGATATAGGTTCACCATTAGTTTGAGCATTGGAGAATGGGATGAATTGAAATAACCCAATAGTAAGAAACATAAAAATAATTAAAACTATTAGTTCTCGTTTTAATTTATTATATTCTACCAAATCAAACCCTTATGAATCTAAAACTCTAATTATTAAATACAATCAATTCTGTCTTTAAATATTTTTTCCTAATATAATATATAATACTTTGATTTTAAAAATTTGTAAGTAAAAATTTGTAATAACTTTGCACAATTTTACTCTTAGTAAACAAAAACTTAAAAGAATTATTGAAATTTTATATTTTAAAAAAAAGTTGATCTATAATGTCAAGAAACACAACTGAAGATATGCGTGATTGGATTGGGATGTTTCAACCTACTTCATTTTCGGATGATGATTGTTATTTTATTCCCGGTTTTGGTAATACATGTGTATTTGAGACTGAACAGGGCTTAGTATTGTTCGATTTCCCATTAAGGCAATTAGCACGAAGAACCTTCAATGCTGTAAGAACTTTTACAGATAAACCTATTAAATACATTATATATTCACATGGTCATTTTGATCATGCTTTTGGATATGATCCTTTTCTGGAAGAAATTAATGAGAAAGGATGGGAGATGCCAGAAATAATAGCTCACGAAAATTGTATAAAAAGGTTTGAAAAATATGAGATGCTTGAGGATTATCACGATTGGATAAATAAAATGCAATTTGCCTCTTTAAGAGGAAGAACCCAGGATAATGCTGTATCTGCTAAACAGGCACTAAAACCGACAATTATTCTTAAAGGAAATGAAGGTTTTTATAAATTTAAGCTGGGTGATATTCTGTTTGAAATTTATCATAATAAAGGGGAAACTGACGACTCTATTTGGTTATGGGTACCTGATAAAAAAACTATTTGTGCAGGAGATTTGATGGTTAGTTCATTTCCGAATGTAGGTAATCCCTATAAAGTTCAAAGGTACCCAAAAGATTGGGCCTTAGCTATGGAGAAGATGATTGAAAAAGAAGCAGAATATTTAATTCCTGGTCATGGAAGAATGATCGAAGGTAAAAAAGAAGTTAAAGATGCTTTATCGATTACAGCTGAAGCAATGCATTTTGTGCATGATGAGGTTGTAAAAAGATTAAATGAAGGCAAGTGGTTCGAACAAATTTTTCATGAAATGTTAGAAATCTTCCCTGCAAAATTTAAGGAAAGCCCTCATCTAAGAGAAACGTATGGATGCTATCGTTTTGCAATACATGCAGCTTACAGACTTTATCATGGTTGGTATGATAGCGGAAATCCAACTGACTTATTCCCTGCAAAATCAAATGACATTGCGAGAGAATTCTTAAAAATCAGCCCTGAAGAAAAATACTTAGAACACGCAATGAACCTTTACAATGAAGGAAAATTACAACTAGCATTACATATCCTTGATGTAATAATAAAAGGAAGTGAAAATGAGCGTAGCGTAGTTACATTAAAAGCTTTAAATTTGAAAATTAAAATATTAGAGGAAAAAACAAAAGAAGAATCCTCATTCATAGCAGCAAATATCATTAATAATGCTTCAGTGCAAATTAAGGAGAAATTGAAAGAATTAGAAAAAAACTAATACCTTATTTTTTTATGTTCCCGCAATTCTTTTTGGATAATAAGTTTGTGCTTTGAGATTTTCATGCAATAATTTATCAACAAGCTCAAATCTTTTTTCTTTAAATTCATTAATATACCATAGGTTATTTAATTCGTTTGGATCATTTTTTCTATCATAAATATCTCCGAAACCTATCTTATCTTCATAAACAGTTAATTTATAATCTTCTGTAATTAAATGACGTAATCGAGCCTTTAAAGGTCCTATTTCCTCATCATTTTCAATAAAGCAGCTATCTCTTATTTTTTTTTCAGGATTATTTAAAATAGGAGTTATGTCATAACCTTGCATATCCGGTGGGTGGTCCTTTTCTTTTATCCCTAATAGATTTAGGATAGTTTTAGGATAATCAATTGTACTGACCAATGAATCTGAAACCTTTGCCTGTCTATTTAACCCAGGAATCTTCCATATTAGAGGTAATTGTAGTACTCCATTATAAGGGCAAGGTCCTTTAAATAGAAGTCCATGATCACCCATTAAATCACCATGATCACTGGTAAAAATTACAATTGTATTTTCAGAAATACCTAATTTCTCTAAATATGCTAAAATCTGACCAATACTATAATCAACATATGTAATTGAAGCATATGTTAACGCAGTAATTTTTCTGATTTCGTCTTCAGTAGATTCTCGTAGAAATGCTTTTTTGAATGGGGGTTTTTTCAGATGTTTCCCTAAAAATTCATGATCATACAATCTTTCTACATCATTAAAGCTAACCGGAACCTCGACATCTTCAGGTCTATACATCTCTCGGAATCTCCTAGGAGGAATAATTGGATAATGAGGATCTGGAAATGAACAATGAAGATAAAATGGCTTATTTCCATAATCACCTTTTGTAAATCTTTCTAAAAAGGCGAGAGTACGTTCTTTTACATAGGTTGTATTATAATACTCTTCAGGTATATCATCACAGTAAAGACTAAATAAATAGTCATAGTTCAAGCATCTTTTTTTAACTTCTTTTGCTACACTTGGAGATTTCTCTTCTAGCCATGCAATATAATGTCCTGAGCATATACTACCATTTCCAACAACCAATTCCACTTCATCATACCCATAATAAGGAATTGGAAAATTATCTCTCACTGGATCCTTTCTACCTTTTGGATCTGCCCAACTTGCTATATTTTCTGCTGATAATGACTTGCGTTTAAAGGGAGCCATCCAAAACTGATGGTGGATTTTCCCAATTGCCGCAGTATGCCAACCTTTATTTTGAAGAGTTTTTGTAATAGTTGGAATATCTTCCCTTAAGTTTATCCCATTACTCCTTACTCCATGAACATTTGGATA
>JBHLOJ010000099.1:0-12247 GCA_048940605.1 Promethearchaeota archaeon | reverse complement strand
GTTTGGCTTGAGAAAAAATCTTTTCGAATTACCTTAATTAGCACATTTACAGCATTAGCAATTGTATTGGGATACTTATTGGTTTACATACCTAATATTGAGTTATTTACTCTTACAATATTCTTATCAGGTTTTATCTTAGGGAAAAGAGATGGGATGATTGTTGGGTTTTTAAGTTCATTAATTTTTTGCTTTTTCAACCCCATTGGTGCGTCTCCTTTACCACTTTTAGCTTTTCAATTGACACATTATTCATTAACAGGATTATTAGGAGCATTAACTAATAATTTTCTAAATAAAAGGAGCTTCTTTACATTTGACGAAGATTTATATATATTTCCTGTGATGATTATTTTTGGAGCACTAGGAGCAATGATAACTATTAGTTTTCAGTTATTTTCTTCGTTAGTAGATGTTCTTTTATATTTTGGCACAATTGAAGAATTTTTACCTTATTTTATTACTGGATTCCCATTTACTATAATACACATTGTAGGAAACACACTTGGGTTTATTTTCATTTTACCTGGATTAATCTATCTAGTTCATAATATGATTTATTAGAAAACTTCAAAAAATAGCAAGAAAAGCGATAGTAGAAGGGAGCATCATTATAATTAAAATTATAAGACATATAGCAAAACATCTACCTGTTTTTTTCTCGGCTTGATCTTTCTCATCAATTTCAATATCATCTAGTTCTCTTTTAAGATTGATTTTCATTTTAATATCACTACAAATGAAATTTTAGTAAAATTTAATCTAAGACGGAGATATTAAGTTTAAATTATATTAATTATTATATTTCTGAAAGTATATTAATTGTTCCACCTGCTGATTCAATTTTCTCAATAGCTCTTTTGGAAGCATTTTTAACAGATATATTAATTTTTTTGGTAATCTCTCCACGTCCTAGTACTTTCTGGATATTAACATCATTTAAATTAATACTATAGGTATTTCCAGATTTAGAAGCTTTTTTTTCTATAACTAAAGATTCAATTTTCTGGTCCAAATCTTTAACATTAAGGGTATTTACTTTAGATATTCGGGTCATGTCTTGAGGTCTCTTAAAACCTTTTTTACCAAGATCCCAATCAGGATCTGGAAATCCTAATTCCTTTTGTTTTAAATAATAACTCTTTTTGCTTTTTTTCCACTGAGTCGTCTTGCCTCTCCCAACTCGTTGTCCAGTTTTCCTATGTTGTCCCACTCTACCATACCCATGAGTTCTTCTACCTCTCATTTTTCTTACTTTTCTATCATGGTTTCTCATCTGTTTGTTTCACCTTTGCATTATAACATTTTATGAATTAGAACATTTATATAAAAACCAACATATCCGAGTGAACCACCTTCAGCGTAATGTTTTTTAATAGTTCCTCGATAACCTTTTCTTGGAGGGTGTAAGCGGAATACTGGTTTAATTTTGTATATATCTTTTTCTCGATATTGTATCTCTCCGTTAAGTAATGCTTTCGAGAGTTCTTTGAACGTTTTAAAATCTGTTAAGTTTTTTAAATGCTCTTCTGTGAGTGGCTTATTCCCCTCAACTTTACCTCTAACTCTTAGTAACCTGACTAATGTTTTATCGTCAATTTCTCCATATGCAATATAATCTTTGCATTTAACAAGCATACCTTTATAGCTTTTAGTACCCCAAATGAGAACTCCATGGTTTACTTTATGCATTCTAAGCATTTTAAGTGTATCAAGGATTTTTCGCTTCATACCAGGTGCTCCTCTTATTCGAATTGCAAAATAGAGCTTTGGGACATATTCAGTTTCTTTTGATTTCATTTTCTTTTTTGCCATAGCCATATTAACACCACTCATTTTCTTATATATTGAAATTAAATTTATGAGCATTTTTCAAGGCATCAAAGGTTGCCTTTACTAAGTTTTCACTTGTTCGAGTATCTCCAAATGTTTTACTCCAGATATCTTCAATTCCACATAGTCTTAAAACTTGTTTTACTTTATCGGCACATGCTAATCCTACACCAACAGGGGCAGGAATTAGTTGTATGCGAACTGAACCGCACTTACCTTTTACTTTAAAAGGTATACTATGAGTTCCTCCACATCCACATTCTTTACTTCCACAACCTCTCAGTACCGGCACGATAGAAAGTTTAGCTTTATCAATTGCTTTCCTTATTGCTGGTCCAACTTCTCGACTCTTTCCTGAACCAATACCGATAAATCCGTCAGTGCCTACTATTACAACCGCTTTGAATTTGCTACGTTGCCCACTGGCTGTCATTTGTTGTACCATAGCTATATTAATGACATCTTCTTTGATCTGTGGAAGTAAAGTATTTATTATTTCTTTTTCCTTTACGACCAGATTATTTTGATAAATTTTATCTAAAGTAATAAGTCCGCTTTTCACTAACTCTCCCAATTTTGTTTTAGGGATCCATTCTTCTTCAATATTTCTTAATCGACTCATTTCTAATCACTTATTTTACGCATTATTTTCTATCTTTTTTATAGAATCTGAAAAATTCTGACTTATCTTTAGTGGATTTACTTTACTTTTATTAATATATCCCGAAAATATTTGCTCATAATTTTCTGAATCATCTGATTTTAATTTTTTTGCATAATTTTCAATATGAATTCCTTTTATTCTTTCTTCCAAACTATCAGAGAAAAATTCTTCATGATAAGGTATTTGTAATTTTGCATCTATCAAACCTTTACAAGCGGCAAGAACACGATTTCTATGGTAAAATATACCAAGATCAAATATGGCCTCCTGTATATTTTTCTTTTTTGCTCTTAATCCTGCTAAGTAACCTGTTAAATAAGATGCAGGGATATTTCCAGTATTAGCATTCCATCCATATTTTGAAGGTAATTCTTTAGAAAAAGCAGATATTAAAACCTGATCTCCTCCTAATTTGGATTTTACAACTTGAACCCTAGTATGATTATTTGAAACTCTAATTACTACCCTTAATTTTCTTGACTTTAGGAGCTTTAATCTTTTATGATAATCAGTTTTTCCTTCATGTCTTCTTTTGGGGGGTCTTCTATATCTAGGTCCTCGAGCCATGGTTTATCTACCTCGTCTAATTAGTTCTTTTTCTTTTATATATCGATTTAATTGAGCAACACTATTGAACATGCCACCTTTAGCATTCTTATATAATCTCCGATAATTAGTAGCTGTGATTTGTTTTCTATCTCTTAACTTTTTCAATTCTCTTCTAATTGGGCGGATACGTTTAATCCAAGTTTGCTTTTTTGGTGTTCTTGCGTGTTTTGTTCCCTTCCTCTTTCCTAGACCTCTTGCTCTACCTTTCTTCTTTCTCTCATGTCTTATATTCTTTCTCTGCTTTGAAATACCTTTTTTATATTTCTTCTGTATTACTCCTTGCTTTATTAAATTACGAATATCTTCACGTGTAATAGCAAGAGATATATCTTCAATTAGATATGGATCAAAGTAAACTCGATTCTCTCCACATTTGAGAATCTCTGCAGCCATTCTTCTCTGTGGTTTTAAATTCATTTTTATATTCCTCTTATTATCCTTAATCTCCTAAAGAATCTTCTAAATCATCGACATCAATAAATTCATCACTTTCTAAATCTTCAATAGGTGCTTCTGCCATTTCTTCTAACATTTCAATTTCCTTTTGTGAAACTCCAAGGTTTAATATTTTAAAACCTCTTCTTTGGCAATAATCTGTTAACATAATGCGCTTTCTAACTCCTAATTTCCCAGAAATTTTTAGTGCATGTTTGTTTTTATTTAAATTTTTTAAATCATCGGATGTGGTAATTAATACTTCCAAATATCCAGAAGGATGTAATCGTCTAACATTTTTTGGACCTCTGTAACCGACTGTTGGAGATTTGACCCCTAACTTCTTTTTTTTTCTAGTTTTTGAGTCGATACCCCTCGCTTTCCTCCAAGAATCCTTTACTCTTTTATATCTCCAAGATTCAACTCGTCTGAAGGATGGTCTTTTTTTATTAATCTTTTTCCTCAGTTTCATCATTCTCTTATCTTGAACCATAATGAACACCTTATTTTAATGAATTTCCCAAAAAATATCTTCTCCCAATTGCTTTCTGTATAAGTAAATCCCATCTTGGAAAACTCTGGGATCTTTTTTTCTTATTCTACACGCTCTTTTAACATTTGCTGCACTCTGACCAAGTGCCTCTTTATCTGGACCAATAAAATAAACGTCATCTCCCTTTACTTCCACCTTTACATTATCTAGTATTTTTGCCTCTCTCGGGGCTCTTTCGCCTAAAAAATTTTCAATAAAAATAATCTGATTTTTTTCATCTACTCGAACACTACACGGGAAATGGGAGTAAGCAATCTTTGAGATATATTTATAATTAGTTTGAACACCTATCATCAAGTTATTGATTATACTTACTACTGTCTTTATTAATGCTAATGTTCCACCTTTAGGAAAATCAGTTGAAAAAATAACTTTTTTATTTTTAATCGTAACTTTTATCGCTCTTACATGTGAAAAGTCTTTTGTAATATCTCCATTAGGCCCTTTAACTCTAATGTGATGTCCTCCTTCCAATAAAACCTCGACTCCGTCAGGAATCTTCAATTCTTCTTTAAAGAAAGCAATTTTTACCATTTTTAATTACCTCATAAACATACTAATAAATATAGCATAAAGCATGTCCTCCTATATGCTTTTCTTCCGCCTCTTTCATTGTCATTATGCCTTCATTAGTAGTAAAAATTATTAATCCCAAACCTGGTGCAGGTAGTAATCTTTTTTCTAAAGTATCAAATTGATTAACCTTATAATTCAATCTTAATAATCCACCGCATTCATTAATTCTACCTAGTAATGCTATTTTAAATTTTCCTTGACGACCGTCATCATATCTTTCAAATTCTCCAATATAGGCATTTCTTTGGAAGATCCTAAGTATTTGTTGAAGTTCTTTAGAAGCTGGACTGATTATCACTTCTTTTTTTCGGGCTCTTTCTGCATTCTTAAGAGCACAGCATGCGTCTGCAAGTGTATTTACCAAACTTTTTCACATCCTTTTATTATATTCATATTTTCTTATTCAAACCTTTTAAATCCAATATCCTTGCCTATTTCATAAAAACATCGACGACAAATGTATAAACCATATCTTCTAATTACTCCTCGATGAGTATGACAACGTCGACACTCTCTTTGTCCCTTTCCAAAACGCTTGCCTTGTGGAATATTTTTTCACCTTAAAATTCATTACATATATTCTAATTCTAATCTTTTTACGATACCAACTCCAAAGTTCTGTTCTAAGAAATAATGGGCTTCCGCACGAGAAACATAATGATTTTTTGGAATCTTTGATCTCGCCTTTCTTCTATACTTTACTCTCATCCCAGGTCTAGCTATTCTTCCACACACATCCAAACCCCATAATCCTAAACTTGCCTCATATTCTGTTTGAGGAATTTTAATATGTTCGTCAATACCAAATGCGAAATTACCATAATTATCAAAACTTTTTCTCAAAATTTTATTATTATTTACTATCAATAATCTTTTTAATAATCTTTCAGCTTCTTTACCTCGTATAGTAATTTTACAGCCAATAGGGCGCCCTTTTCTAAGATTGAACTCTTTCACATTGACTTTCGAAACAGTTTTAACTGGTGTTCTTCCAGTTATTTGTTCTAACACTGTGACTGCTTTTTCTAATTCTTCTCCACCAGAACCAACACCTATATTGAGTACTATCTTTTCTAAAAATGGTTTTTTCATTGGATTTTTCCACTTTTCATCAAATTCTAGTGATTTAACGCTTGGACCTTTTTTTTTAGTTATGGCTGACATATTCATTTCCTCTTTTCTACTTTTAATTATCTATTTTAGGTAAATCAATTTCAGTTTGATCTTCTCCAATTATAAATGTATAATCATAAAGTGTTTCAGTATGACTTCCATTATGTTGAATAGAGACCATACTTGCTTTTGGACCAAATCGTTTTAAAATATTAACAATTTTCCCTACTTGTCCGATATTTTTACCAGACATGATAATTGCTAAATTATTTTCCTTAAAATTCAAAACTTTTATTATTTCCTGCTCTGGAACAGAAATTTTTAAAACATCCATACGTTTATAAACATCTTCCTTTGGATTCCTTGGATCTTTAACACTGATCAAAATATTTCTTCCATCATGAAGATTTAATTGAACATGACCTCCCTTTGTATTGGTTTTGTTGTTTATCCGACATAATTTAAATGTACTTTCTTTTTCACTTATTTCATGCAAGATTAAACCGTAATGGGAATCTGGCAATATTCGATAATGTTTATTCATTTTCTCTATTGAAAGGACATCCATCAAACCTATAGGAAATCCTATTTCCCTAACAACTTTTCCATCAACTTTAAAATATCCTAAACCTATTAGCTTTTTTGCTTCTCTATGACTATCGACTATTCCTAATAAGTCTCTTACAATATGTAAAAGTGGTAAACAAAACCTTCTAGGGTGAGGTCCAGGTGATGCTTTAACAAAAAACTTACCGTGTTTCCTCTTAATTTGTAAAAATGCAGGTGTATTTAGTCTTTTTTGAGTTTTTTGTCCCCCATGTCTAGTCATATTTCTCCTCCTCTTTTTCTTTCTTTGGTGAAGTCAAATCTTGGTCATAAAAACCATATAACGCCTTTCTTTCAATCATTTGAGCACGCCAAGGATCTATTTTTTTTTCCTTTGCAAACTTAGTAATGACTAAATTTGATATATGTATGCCGGGATGGAATTGAGTTCCATCAGATTTTTCAAATTGAGCCTCTTTTATCTTACATCTTAAATTATTTGTGATCTCCAAAACTTCACCTTCAAAATCTTTAAATTCTCCTTTGCAAACCCTAACTTGATCACCAACCCTAACAGGGAGCTTCTTTATCCCATATTCATCCCGAAGAAAATCAGCTACTCTAGTACTTACTAATTTTGATCTTTCATGATTTTTATAATTGTAAAGAGCCTTTCTTTGCTTCCGAGGTTGTTTTGATTTTACCTTCATCTTCATCTCCTTTTCTCTTATTTTAAATTATTAAGGATGAAATTGATGCTAATCGTGGAAATAAATCGGCAGCTTCTCGCGCGATTGGGCCCCTTATCTCAGAACCACGTGGTTCACCTTCTTTCGTCACTAATACGGCTGCATTATCCTCAAAACATAGTCTCGTGCCATCTACTCGGCGATAAATCATCTTTTGTCTAACTATTACAGCTTTCACAATATTTCCTCGCAGTTCAGGTCTTCCTTTTTTTATAGTGACAGTACAAATACTACCTACTGTGGCTTTAGGCAATCTTCTTTGTCTTCCTTTATAATGATCCACATTAATAATTTGTGCTATTTTAGCTCCAGAATTATCTGCAATCTGGATCCTTGATCCATTGGATAACCCATAACTCGTTCTAGGTTTCGCCATACGCTTTCTACCCAGCTTTCGTCTTGTACCCATTTAGATCCCTCCGCTTGTGATTTTATTTAGTACTATAAACGCTTTTGTTTTTGAAATTTTACGAGATTCTCCAACTCGAACAAGGTCTCCAATCTCTATCTCATGAGTTAAACATTCAGGCAAATGACATGCGAGTCGTGTATTACGACGCTCATATCTTTGATATTTTTTAACAAATTGAACATAGTCTCTTCTAATAACAACCGTATTTTTTGATTTCTTACTTACGACAATACCTTGGGTAATCTTACCTCTAATTCGTGTATTTCCATGAAAGGGGCATGATGCATCATTGCAATCTTCTGCTTTAACCTTAGGGGGAATTGCGCCAGGTATTCCAATATTTCTACTCATTTTTTAAACCATCTCTTCTTTTTTAAACTTCTTAATCTGTTTACAGGAAGACCAACAATTTCACTTCCTTGAACTTCCACAATACGATCTTCTCCATCATTCGTATAATTTGGCAATTCAAATCTTAATACATAGTCTTTTTTAATATATTTTTTAACTCTATTTTCTTTTTCTGTAATGAGCATATTTCTTGTTTCATCAATCACAATGCCAATATCTGAAAATTCTGTATTGTTTTTTTTTGATTTAAGTTTTGCATAAACTTTTATTCCTATCAAGTCATGATATATTAAATATTTTGGATTAATCACTCTCGTTCCTCATTGTATACAGTTAATATTCTAGCAATTTGCTTTCTTAAGATCTTAGCCTTACTAGGATTATCAGAAAGACCTCCTCCAGTCTGATTTGAATATAACATCATTAATTCTTCTCTTAATTTCAATAAAGCTCTCTCTTTTTCCCTATCATCCATTTCTCGTACATCTTTTGCTTTTAATATATCTACCATTTTTATCACAACAAATTTTTTATATTGATTCTAGTTTTCTTATTTTTCTTCTAGATCTTCTTCTGGAGTTAATGAAATCTCAGATACAGCCTCCTCATCTACTTCATCAATTATTTTTTCTTCTTCTGGGGTTAATTCAGAAACCTCTTCTTCAATTGCTAATTCAACTTTTGTTTTAACCAATTTTGATTCTGCTTTCGTTTGAGCTTTAGTTAAAAGATCATTCTTTATCTTAACTTCATCACCCATCTTTGTACCTGCATGTTGAATCTTTACAACTACTCCTAAAACTCCAGATTTTTGAATACACTGAGCGACACCCTTATCGACTCCTTCTTGAGAAGGATGTCCACTTTTAGTCATTGTACCAGCACGAAATATTTGTGTTCTAGCTCTTTGGCTCGTAACTTTACCCGAAATCCGTATTTCAGCACCAAGAGCACCTCCAGATTCCATTATTTTTCTTAGGATATAATAACCCGCCCTTCTATAATGACGACCCCTATCTAAACTGTATGCTAAACGTTCTGCCATGATTTGTGCATTGAGGTCGGGATTTTGGACCTCTTCAACTTCGATTTGAGGCAAATGGCTCAGTAAAATTTATTTTTACCGATTTTCCAGCCCAAATCGCTCTTGAAGAACGTCCGTAATCTCTTGGATGCGTTTTCCCCCTTTAGGCTATATTGTCGAATTGACAATTATAATTACCTATGACCAATCCTGGTCTTGAGGTTTTTAGGGTTATACGCACTCCAAGTGGAGTTTTTTGAACATCAACACCTGCGAATCCTGCTCGAACTAACTCTGATCGCAAATATTCGTTTATCTGCATCAATTTAATCCCTTGTTCTATAAAATTCTTCACTAGCGGCAATTAGATCACCAATGCAATATCTTATTTGTAATATAATTCATTTTATTTTTTCTTTTAATTTTATCATTATTTTTTATTATTATCTTAAACCTAACTTGGAAATTCATATATTACAATTTCTAAATGAGTAAGAGTTTTAAATTTAGCTGTACTGCGACCACGAGCACGTTCAATATATCTCTTTATAATCCTTCCCTTATGGGCCGCTGCATGAATAATTCTACACATATCGATATCCAAACCTTTATATTCTCCATTCGCTTCAACAGAAGTAAGTATTTCATAAATTCTTGCTGCTGCTTTTTGAGGGAACTTCCCAGCATACCACTTAAACTGTTTAAGATCTTTCCGATGAGGTGTCTTTTTCTTATGTCGTCTGAAAGGAACTGATTGCTTTAGTTGTATGACATTTTCAAGAAACTCTTTTGCTTTTTCAACTTTCATCCCTTTTATTACGGCACATATTTCACGTGCATGCTTATGTTTGATTCTTAAATCTCTACCCGATGCTTTTGCTAATCTTTCGGAATCATATTTTTGTTCTGTGAATGAATAACCCCAGTTAGGCATAAATTTTCATCTCATTAATTTCATTATTATAATTTATTTTAATGGTACATATTTTGAACTTCTTGTGGCTCCAATTCCAGGTGATCCGTGAGAAACACGCTTCCGAGTCAATGAAAACTCTCCTAGATAGTGACCGACCATTTCTGGTTTAATATCTACTACTTCAAATTCTCTTCCATTGTAGATACCAATTTTTAGTCCAACAAAATCCGGGAAAATTATCATATCTCTTACGTGTGTTCTAGTTACTAGATCTTTACCACGTTTCTTAGCCCGATAAGCCCTTCTAAGCCTTTCAAGCAATTTTTTTTGCCTAGGAGGGAGCCCTCGTTTTAAGGATCGTCTTGGTCTCGCCGGTAATAATTGTATGAATTGATCCATGTTCATTTTCTTAAGCTCTTCCAACGTATATCCTCTGTAATGAAATCTTAATCTATCTAGCTCTTTTTCTGCATCTAATTCATTTTCATCTTCTTCTACTTCGAGTTCCTCAATAATTTCTTCAGAAGGTTCTTCCTCTTCTGATTCTTCTTCCAAGTTTTCATCCATATCTTCATTCGGAGCCATTTTTTAACCAATCTGCTTAATTCTTTAATATATTTCAGTTAATTTTTTCTAATATAACTTCATACGGTAAGGTTTTTAGTGTTGCTTTTAATTTTAACTTTTAGGTTAAGATGATGAAAATCATAAAACTTATAAGTTTTAGATGTAGTTTTGGAGAGAATCTTAAACTCTCAATTCTTTTCAAGATTCTTGATATGTTTTACCAGAATTGAAAGGGCATTAATAGTATTTATTTGGATTAAAAATACGTGTAATATCATTCTCATCAAATTTACCATTCCATCTTTCTTTAATTATAACATATTTATTTACTTTCTTATTGGGGTTGATAACGGAATGGTAGGTATTTATTTGATTTTGAAATTTACTACCATTTTCAACATAATAATGTACTTTATTACCATTAATGACAATTGGTTTACCATCCAATATCTCCCAAAATTCATTCCTATCTTTATGGAATTGAATTGATAAACCAAATTCTGGCTTAATAAAAATCAAATTATACTCAGGGTAAGTGAATTTAAAGCTATACCACTTGGGAAGTGTGTCAATATAATCTTCTGGTATGTTGTATTTTTCTATAAATTGTTCAGGTTTAAGGTTAATTTTCTCTGAATTTTCATATATATAAGGATTGTAAATAATTTGATGATCTAAAACATTATTATTGTAAAGAATTTCAATGGACTCTTTTCCTTTGTTTATAATCATATAATAATCATTAGGTTTTATTATTAGATCATCTTTCTCGATTGTTTCTGTTTTAAAAGAGGTGCCATTTATGATAAAAATATCTTCAAGGTTGTTACGATCTAATGTAATCAATAATTCTTTTGAATTATTCTTTCTCAATGATGTGCTTCTTTCAGGAAAAATGATCTCTCTTTTCAAATTAAGTTATACACCTACTCTATCTCAATATTTAATTCTTTCAATTTCTTTTCAATCTCGTTTATATATGGCATTGAATCTTGAGCACCCTTCCTAGTAACTGCTATAGATGCAGCAATCGTTGAGTATTGCACTGAATTAATTATTGATTCACCTTGACATAGTTTACTAGCTAAGACACCAATAAAACAATCTCCTGCACCTACAGTATCTACAACATTAACTTTAGGTGCCGGTATTTCTATAAATTTATCTTCAGCACCTAAATAAATGATAGAGCCTTTCTTTCCTAAAGTAGTTATAACATTTTTTATACCTAATTTAGCTAGCTCTCTTGAAGCTTGTGTGATCTTAAGTTTCCCTTCACCAGTTAATTTTGGTAAATTTAGGAAGGAATGTAATTGATATAGCTCCCCTTCGTTAGGGATAATAATATCAACTTTTTCTAAAATTTCTAGAGGAATAGGCTTCAGTGGAGCAGGATTTAAAACTTTTATGACATCGCCTTTTAAAGCTATTTTAAATATTTCTTCAATTGTTTCTATTGGAATCTCCATCTGAACTACTAAAGAACTAGCATTTTTGATAACTTCTGCTTTTGTTTTTATTTCTTCTGCAGATAATCTAAAGTTTGCTCCTGGTGCAACACTAATCATGTTTTCTCCTTTTTTATCGATCAATATAAATGCTACTCCGCTTTCCTCTTCTTTATCTCTAATTATATGGCTAGTATCTATATTCTCTCTACTTAATTGAGAGATCATTTGATTTCCAAAAGAATCCATTCCAATTTTTCCAATGAACACGGTATTTGCTCCCGATCTAACTGCAGCAACAGCTTGGTTAGCACCTTTGCCACCCAAAAACTGTTTAAAGGTCCCACCAGTGACGGTTTCTCCCGGATTTGGAAAACGCTCGGAATAGATATTTAAATCCATGTTACTAGAACCAATAATTAAAACATAATTAAGCGTTTTACTCATACAA
>JBHLOJ010000098.1:0-12346 GCA_048940605.1 Promethearchaeota archaeon | reverse complement strand
ACAAATTATTTAATTAATTCTTAATAAATCTACATAATAAGTATTACAATTACAAATTTTAAAATTAACACTATAAATGTGGAAATATTATGGCTAAGGCTGAAGAATTTAAAATGTTTCAAGGATGCGTCATAGGTAACAGAATTCCATTTATTGAGGCATCTGCAAGAAAAGTTTTTGATAAGTTAGGAATTAAAACTTCTGATGCTGCATTTGCCTGTTGTCCAGATCCAGTTGGCTTCAATAGCACTGATCATCAAAGTTGGTTAGCAATGGGTGCAAGAAACCTAACAATTGCAGAGAGTGAAGGAAAAGATATCATTTCTCTATGTAATGGATGTTTTCAAACCCTCAAACTTGTCAATGAAGAATTAAAACATGATGATCATGAAAAAGAGAAAGTAAATAAGTTATTAAAAACCATTGGAAAGGAATTTAAGGGGAGCATTGACGTAAAACATTTTGTAGAAGTATTACATGACTCTATTGAAAAAATAAAAGAGAATGTTACTAAAGAGTTATCAGGATTAAAAGTTGCTTGCCATACTGGGTGTCACTATAACCGTCCATCTGAAAAAGTACAAACCGATGATCCCATGAAACCAGTGAAATTGAGAGAAATTGTTGCAGCTGCAGGAGCAATCCCCGTTGATTATGAAGAAGAGTCTCTTTGCTGTGGAACAGGGGTTGGTAATACTGAAGAAGAACCAGCAATGCAAATTCTATCAAATAAACTAACAAGTGCTATGAATGCGGGTGCTGAGGCATTGATTGTAAACTGTCCCGCCTGTTTTCAACAATTTGACAGCAATCAGAAAAAAGCAGAAAAAGTAGATAACAAGACTTTCGGAATACCTGTTTTATACGTAACAGAATTATTAGCTCTTGTGTTTGGGGAAGATCCTAAGTCTTTAGGATTAAATTTCCACCGTACGAGGTTAACAGACTTTTTAGAGAAATATGGATTATAATAATCCTCTCTTATTATTTTAATAAAATTTATTTTAAGTATGAAATATACCTGTAACTATATTCTCCAATTGAGGTATATCATTTAAATTAACCATTCATTCTTTAAAAGAGATTCAATCTCTACTAGAAGATCTTCAGGCATTCTATTTAATACTGCTTGCGCAGATTTAGGATTTCCTCCTCCTTTCCCGTTATAATTTTGAATTAATTTTTGTATCAGTTTATTTGCGTTTAATTCTTCGCTTAAAGAGAGTATTCTTATTTTATTATTTCCCATATTCACAATTATAAGAGAATCTGGAGGAAACATATCTAAACTCTTATTTAAGATTTTAATATCAATATCAATTTCAACATAGAAAAGAGAAAACTTGTTAATAACTTTTAAGGGAGATTTTGAAATCTCTCCCAATAATTTGAGAGATAGATCCATCTGTAGAGATTGAACATTTTTAAGGAGTTTCAAACGCTTTTTAACAATCTCTCGTATTTTTAAAATGGGTATATTTAGACTATTAGCTAAATTAATCAAATTGATATTGATATTAGAATAATTTAGCATTGCTTTATTTCCTACATAGTATTTAATCTCCTTTCCTTTTTTGAAATCATAAATGAATAAAATACCTATTTCTGTCGTATTTTGAACATGAGTTCCTCCACAACAGACTAGATCTAGATTTTCAATCTCCATTAAGCGAACTTCAGGTTCATTCGGGATTTGACTTCTTATCTTGTCAGCTATTTCTTGAGCCTTATCTCTTGGAACGATTTTTGCATTTATTCTATAATTTTTCGATGTACAAATACTATTCACTTCATAAAGCACTTCTTTTAATTCATTATAATCTAATTTTTGTGAAGTTTGAAGGAAGACCTCTTCATGATTAAGAATTGCTCGCTCTGTATCAATATCATAAGAATTCTTTAGAACTGCTGAGAATATGTGTTGAGATGAATGAGCCTTCATCAAACCATATCGATACTGCCAATCAATCTCTCCCTCTACTTTATCTCCGACTTTAATTTTATCTTTTAAATCTGTTGAAATATGATGGATAATATCATCACCGTCCTTACTTACTTGCTCAATCTTAAATTTAAAGTCTCCAATATTGATATACCCTCTGTCATTTAATTGATTCCCACTTTCTGGATAGAATAAAGTTTTATCTAGGATAAAACCAAACTCGTCAATTAATGTCACTTTTGCTGTGAACTTAGTTTCATATGGATCTTCCCAAAATAATTTTTTAGTCATATTCTTATTACTCTTGAAAAGTTTATTATGAGAATAAATCAAATATTGTTAAACAACATTTCAAAATAAAATATACTTATTATTAGGGTGACTTATATGATTGAATTTGTAAGAACTCCAGGAGATAGATTCAAAAATATTCCTAATTTTCCCTATAAGCCACATTATATTGAAAATCTTAAGGGATATGAAAATTTAAGAATGTGTTATTATGATGAGGGACCAGAGGATTCTAATGAGGTCTTTTTATGCCTTCATGGGGAGCCTACATGGAGTTTTTTATATCGTAAAATGATTCCCATATTTTTACAAGGTGGGTATCGCATGGTCGCTCCAGATTTTTTTGGGTTTGGCAGATCAGATAAGCCGGTAAAAGACGAGATTTATACTTTTGATTTTCATAGAAATTCCCTCATAGAATTCATAAAATTGCTTGATTTAGATAAAATAACGCTTGTAGGTCAAGATTGGGGGGGAATTTTTGGACTTACCCTACCAATGGAATTTCCAAACAGATTCAAACGTTTATTATTAATGAATACAATATTAGCAACTGGTGATTTTGAAATTTCCGACGGATTTAAAGCATTTCGGGAATTTATGAGTAGAACTCCAGATGTGGAAGCAGGCCGTTTAATTAAAGGTGTGACACGACACTTATCTCCTGAAGAGGTTGCTGCTTATGATGCTCCTTTTCTTGATGCCAAATATAAAGCAGGGGTGAGAAGATTTCCGCAATTAGTTCCAACGAGTTATGATGCCCCTGGAGCTGAAATATCGAGAAAGGCTCGAGATTGGTATAAAAATGAATGGACTGGTGAGTCATTTATGACTATCGGTATGGTAGATCCCGTACTTGGGGCTCCTATGATGCAAATATTAAGAGAAATGATTCCAAGATGTCCTGAACCACTAGAAATTCAAGAAGCAGGTCATTTTGTGCAAGAATGGGGAGATATTGTTGCGAAAAAGGCATTAGAGGTTTTTAATTTATAAAACTTAGGATTTTTTTTATTTTATTACACCAAAAAGGTTAAAACCATCGACTTTCTTTACCTTAACATTTACAAATTTACCGTATTTACCTTTATAATTATCAACAAATACATTTTTATATGCAATATTTCTTCCAAAAGCTTGGTATTTTTCAGTTCCTTTATGTAATAACAAAACCTCACCTTCCCAATTTTTCCAACTATCATTGATATGCTCTAAACTATCCCGGAAAACACTCGATAGTCTAATAGACCTCTCTTTTATTAATTTACTGTCTAATTGTTTCATGTTTTTGGCTTTTGTACCAGGTCTAGGAGTAAATTTTGAAATATTTAAAATTTCAGGTTTAAGCCATTTGATAAAATCTATGGTGCTAAAGAAATCATTTTCTGTTTCACCAGGAAATCCACAAATAATATCTGTGGAAATTGTAAGGTGAGGAAATTCATTTCGTAGAAGCTCTATATTATCTAGTATATCAGAAATTTGGTATTTTCTTTGCATCTCTCTAAGAATCTTATTACTCCCAGATTGGATAGGAATATGAAGGAATTGATACACTTTAGGTTGTTTAAAAATATACAATAGCTGCTCTGTATTATCAATTAAAAAACTCGGATTAATCATTCCAATTCGTAAAAAAAATTTGAAACCTAAATTAGTAATCTCTTCTATTAAGCCTGATAAATTACCCTCACCATATTGATAAATACTACAATCTTGGGAAGTTAAATAAATCTGTTTTATCTCTTGTTCTAATTGATATTTGACATTTTGTACAATACTCTTAGGATTATAGCAATTCAATTTACCTCTTGCATTTTTAACACAGCAGTAGGTACATGAGCCAAGACATCCTTCAGATATTGGTATAATGCCAGTAATTTTTCCATCTGGATGATCTATTAAAATCTCTGATTTATCAATAGCGTTTTCTGATTTATAAATGCGATTTTTATTACCATTTTTAATTTTATCAAATATTTCTGGAAGTTCTTTAAGATTATCTAAATCTATAATAGCTGAAAATGAGGGAATAATCTTTTTAATAACATTGATATATTCTGGAGTGATATGGGGTAAACAACCAGCTATAATGATATATTTATTAGGATTATTATGATATAATTCATGTAGTTTTTTCAATCGTTCCTTTATCTTGTTTTCAGTTTGTTCTTTGACCCCACATGTATTAATTATTAGAAAATGAGCTTTTTCTAATTCTACTTGAATATAACCTGAATTTGTTAAAACAGTTGAAATAATATAGGAATCTGCTTTATTTGAAGCGCAACCATAAGTCTCAATATAAAATGAATTCTCACGCAACTTTAAATCATATAAAAAGAATATAATAATTTATTAAAAGAACTTGATTATTAGGTAATAAAAACGTTTTTTAATTAAAATAATCTTTCATTAAAAAACACATAGTAAATATATAAAGTGGGGTAGAAATGTCAACGAAAATAGAATATAAGTATTGTAATGTATGCAAACATGAAGTAGAAAAACCTAGCAGAAAACCCTTAACTACAATGCAAAAAATATTGTGGGTGATTGCTAGTGTGGGCACATTAGGAATTGCTTATATTGTATATGTATTATACTACTCGAATAAACCGAAAAATTATTGTCCTGAATGCCATACTAAACTAATTAAATCAGATCAACCATTCGAAAAACCAAAAAAGAAACCTGAAGAAATGACGCCTAAAGAGAGAGTACTTGATAAAGCGGGAATTGTAGAGGAAGAAACAGAACCCGCGAAAACACCTATTCGAAAGAAACCAACAGAAGAGAAGTCAGAAGAAGATAAAATATTCTGCCCATTTTGTGGTGAAGAATTAAAAGAAAAAACTCCGACATGCCCCTACTGTCAAGCTGTCATAAAGTGGTAAATTACTTATAATTACTAGGGAAATAATATTTTTTGATAATATAAATATATTAAAAATAAATAGTAGAATAACCAATTATAAAAATATAGAATTTTGAAAACTTAATTAAAACTAAATTTTACGAAAAAAATCATAAGATGAAATAATTATGCCGCGTGCAGCAAGAAAAGCTCCGGATAGAGAACCCGATCCTCTCGATGTTTATAGTGTGTGGGATATACGCTACGCAAAAGTAATTTATTATGGATTTATCCTTGGTACGGTAATAATGGTACTAGGTGTATGGGGTGTTATCATTGGCTTTTTATTCAAGAGAGGTGCTTGGGAGGTTTGGTTAGACCTTGATCTCGGATATCAAGTAGCTATTATAGCTGGGGCAATAACAGGTCATTTATTTTTGTTAATTCTCTTCTATACCCTTTTTCGTGGAGGAATGGTTCGATTATGTCAAATAATGTTTAAAGATCGCCTAATTGCAAACAAATGGACGGACTACTATGGATTACGTATGCTTATAGGTATTGCTCTACTTGGTCTCTATGTAACTCTTATAAGTGTTGTAATAGGAATTCTCCCAGCTGCGTTTGTAGATGTAGTGAAAAAAGTATGGGATTTGCAAGTTAAAGAATTCAATAAATATCCTGGATTATGGATTATGTGGGTAGGATTACTTGTTTGGATTTTTATTGGAATGATTTTTATTGGAATAATGATCTGGAACAGAGGTGTGTTTTGGGTATTAAGCCACGTTAAAGAAATCGAAGAAGAACTTGAAATCGAAGAAAAAATCAAACAAGAAGCAATTAAGAATTCTGATGAGCGAACACTTCGAGATATTTACAAGAAAGAGATGGGACAAAAAGCTATACATCGTGGACGAGAAACTAGTGGATATAAAGAATGGAAAGAAAAACTTGGAATAAAATGATAAATCCTAACTGATAAATAAGCATAATACATTTTTTTTTATTCTTTTTATGTCTTAAATTATTGTAAAAAGTGAATTAAATAAAATCTTCAGATCTACTTAGGAAAAATTAAAAAAAAATGTTAAAATTGTTAAATAATTCTAATTTATATAGACATCTCCTGATTCTCCTTGTACTCCAGGATTACCAGGGCTCGGACCACCTAAACCTCCTGTACCTATAGTATATAAATTATCACTAATAGTTGAATTTGAGTTAAAACAATAAATACAAAATGATATGCCACCAGCACCGCCACCTCCTGCTCCACCATTACCCCCATTTCCACCTTTTCCTCCAGGACCTCCCCAGTTAAGTAAGCCTATTCCAAGAGCTCCATTCCCACCATTCCCACCACTACCACCAGTTCCACCACTACCACCATTTCCACCATTACCCCCATTACCAGCAAATATTGTGTTATGAGATATAGTTATATTAGCATTTATTAACATGATTCCTATTGAACCACCACCAGCATTACCTCCATGCCCACCGAGACCAGGGCTTCCACCTCCGCCACCACCGCCTCCACCACCACCAACAACAGGGATAATAATTGTGTCTCCACCTCCACCTCCGCCACCACCTCCTCCGCCACCAAAACCACCATTACCACCATCATTTCCATTAAATCCAGTCCAAAAATTATCGATAATTGTCCCAAATCCATTTCCAACAGTGCCGTGAGCTCCATTTGCTCCATTACCCCCATTCCCCCCGGCACCTCCTGCTAAGAAGGGAAGACCAAGTGTTCCTCCTAAACCACCTGTCCCTCCGCCTGGACCTCCACTAGCGCCAGTAACTCCAGGGAGCCCTGGTAAAGGTCCAAGGCCTCCAAGTCCCCCATTCCCACCAGGCATTCCTACAACACTCCCTATACCTGGATTTGGAGCTGCTGGTGCGTTTCCTCCATTACCCCCGTTGTTACCATCAATCTCATTAGGAGCACCAAGACCATCTCCTCCATCTCCGCTATATATAATACAATTTTCTATATTAAGTAAGAAATCTGATATATTATAGCACCATATCCCACAAGAAGTACCTGTGCTACAATTTGCAGTTTGTATTTCAAGAGTATTTAAATATGTTTGAGATTGAATATTATGGGCGGTAACTCCTATAATACGGTTATCCACTTCTTCTGTCGCATTTATTATTGGATGATTTGATGGATCTCGTGACCACAAATCAGACTCTACATATCCCCCACATAGACTAACTCCGTCTACCATTACTATACTTTCGTTATAAGAACCTTCTGAAATGTATACATCCTTAGTACCACTTTCATTTGCTTTAGTAATTGCAGCATTAATCGTTAACATCGGATGGAGTATATCACCCGTATTAAGATCACTCCCACTTTTAGACACAAATATTGCATTATCACACATACCATCAAGCCCATCATTATTCAAATCTACACAATTAGAATCTGGACAATCTAAATCTTTCGGAAAAAGTCCCGTATCTGCATTAATTCTAAAATCTACAGCATTTTCAATTTCTTCAGTTATATTATATTTAATATCTATTACAATTTGATTCAGACCATGTACTAAGTTTAAAATCACTCCCCACTTATCGAAATTTGATCCCAGATTAACCACATTTTCATCATTTACTGTTATTCCGTTAATTTCGCTTGATCCTGAGGTTGTTCCCCGAAGAATTACAACAGATGATTGTATATATGAATTATTTTGATGTGATGTGATAGTTAAATCATATATAAATAACTCTTCTCCATTTTCCTCCCCCGGACCTTCACTAGGCTGAAAAAGATAAAAGGCAGCTATGAATATACCTCCTGTTGCTATTCCCGTTGCTACTAATCCTATAATAATATATGTTGTTACTTTTTTCATATTTGATCACTTCTAAAATTATTTTTAGATTAGATTTCTCATTGAATTATTATATACGATCTTATATAAATTTATTAGTACCAAAATTTTCATTATCTTCATTTGCGTGTGATTTCAGTGAAGAAATCTATAATAAGTAAACGGTTAAATCAGTAATTTCAAATTTTTACAGCAAATATATACGAGGTTTCATTTAACACATCGCGAAGGGGATTACAAAGAAAACCGAAACTCTTATTAATTTTAGTATTATTATCTCGGGAAAAAATTAAAGCTTAAAAAAAAAATAAAAAAAATCTGAACTTCATAAATTATAAAATTCTTTTCTAACGTCTCATCATACGAGGATTTCTGAATAACATTAATTCTGTTCTAGGTGGTTTATAATCTGATGTTGCTGACTTTCTCATTTGTTTATACAGTTTTTTAACTATCTTCTCTGATTCTTTCATAAAATTACACATACATCCAAATAAGATCAAATAAATGACAAAAGTCTTATCCTTCGCGTAGGTTTCGTCATAAATTTCAATTTCGAAATTTTTCTGGACAACTTGACCATCTACGCGTGCAACTTTTACATCACCAATAAATATATTGTAATTTCTTCCAGGTCCAATAACTCCTTTTGCACGAACTATTTGGAATTTATCATCTTTCTCTTCAGGAAGTAATGGCCATGTCCAGCGTGTTCCCACTAATCTCCAACCTCTAACTACTCGAGCTAAATTGATTGTTCTTGGTATTTGCATAAAGAATACAGGAGCAGGATGTTTTATTTCATAACTCTGGATTAATGAGTGAGTAACACTAAGTTCAAGACCTCCCTTATAGTTTCCTCCCTTTGCGGTACTTGTATCTGTAATTTTTTCTTCCATTATCGTAAAAAGTCTACAGGATAGTCTTTTCTCTTCCAATGGTGCTTCCTCCCACGAGTCCTTGCTAAATGCGATAATATATTCTTTTTCCTTATCTATTTCTACTACTCCTTCAATATCAAAATTTTTGGAAAACCAACGAGTCTTAGCTTGATATTTGAGTTGTTGATGTACTCCAAGTTCTTCATCGTGCAGTCTTGTACGCCAAAAATTAACCTTTATTTTTTTATAAACCATTCTTTTAGGTTTAGGTGGCTCTTCTGGAGCTCCTTTTGTTTTTGGTGCTTTTTGAGTTTTCTGTTTTGTCGGTTTTGCCCTTGCTGTCTCTCGTGGTTTAGCCTTTTCTGCCATTTCTTCTAATTCTTCAACTGGATCTTCTTCCGACATTCACAATCACTTTCAAAATTTGTTTTATAAATAATAGTGTGTTAAATTTATTTTCATTAAGATAGCTTATATTTTTTACCTTAACCTTTTATTAATTTGCGTTGGTTTTTATTTAACTCCAAATAAAATTTGTATGAATTAGATAAACTATTCTTTTTAGGTTTCTCTTTTCTTTATGAAGACATAATAAAAAAAAAAAATAATTACTTTTTAGACTTCAGACTGGATCTAATTAAAACCAATGATAGAAAAGATAGAATGCTTAGAATCCATAACACATCATATCCCGGTATAATCTCATCACCAACACCATCATCAGCTCCAGAAATTTGAATCGTAACTGGTATATCATTCGACAATGTATAGCCACTTGCATTATATGCTACAACGATATAATGAAATTCACCATTGGAATATTTAACGATTAGGTATGGTGATACAGCAGTTTGAAATGCAATCTCAGTAAGACTTCCATTTATTTCTATGATAGGGCTGGTATATTCGTAAATTGTATAATTATCTGCCCCATCAGAATCACCCCAACTTAAGTAAAATATCCCATTAGTATCAGGAGTGCCGGCATCACTAGTTAATACAAAATCTCCTGGAGATGGTAGCTGGACAGTAACTTTAAAGCAATTTGACATGGTTTGACCTGTTCCATTGTAAGCTACAACTACATAGTAATAATCCCCATTGAATAATCCAGAAATTGGAAACGGATAAAGAGCAGTTTGAAATGCATGTACAGTCAAGCTTCCATTTATTTCTGTAATAAATTTGTTATATTCATAAACGGAATAATTATCTGCTCCATTAGAATCAGTCCAAAAAAGATCAAACGCACCATTGGGATCAGGATCATCAGCATCGCTCCATAACGTGAAATTGCCAGGACCGGGTAATTCAACAGTTACTTGTACATTATTAGAGAATGTTTGACCCGTTTCGTTATAAGCCACGACGAAAAAATTATATTCTCCCGTTTTTAATCCAGAAACCAAGATATTTCCTGGACTAGTCTGATTAGCAAGCAAAATATGAGTCTTACTAACGTAGGGTTTAGGAACGTCAGATTGGAACACAGAATAATAATCCGCTCCGTCAGAAAGAGTCCAATTTAAAATAAATTCGCCATCTACATCTGGATCATCAGCACCACTAATCAATGAAAACCCTCCCGGCAGTTCGTGTGAAAAATCATCAACAAGGTTATTAATGCCCCAATATGGGATTGATAAATAGCCCGTCGCGAGAGAATCGGGATAAATTTGATTCCATGAAGGTAATACTACTTTATTTCCATCCATTTGCCATTGACAGAACAAGGAACTAGCGTAGGGCCAGCCTTCTCTCAAATCATGAGAATTCGTGAATGCTATCTTTGCAGCTACTCCAATAAAAGAATTACTTGTATTTATTTTCTCTAAGCTTGTTACAATTGTATCCGCGTTGAAAGATTGAGTTTCAACACTCGCATTCACTAATAATCTAACAGCATCATAAGATCCTACTCCGGTGTAGTAGGGTTCATTGCCATATTCCCCAATAAAGTTATTCCAAAATGGTATTGTAAGTGGAGTTTTTGACGTATTATGAATTGATTGCATTAATATCTCATATCTACAAGCTCCATAAGTTTGATCCCAATGTGCATTACGCTGAGCATAAGTATTAATACCCGAAAATATAAATCCTGGTTTTAGTGCTTCATACACCTGCGACATTAATATCCCCGCAGGGCTAGTGATCAAAGGAATGACTACTTGAGCATCGAGGGCTTCAAGAGTAGTTAAGTAAGTAGTCATATCTGCAGCCGTTGATGTAACAGGAAATACAATATCTGATACTACTGAGTATCCAAATGATGGGAGGTATATATTTAGGGCAGTTGCGATCGGAACAGCCCATGCTAGATCTTCACGAAGAATCCCAATTTTATTTACTTCTTTACTATCAGTACCGTAAGTAGCATTTAAAACTGAGAAGAGTGCTAGATTATATGTCAAAAGTTCCTTCACCAATGAAGTTCCATTCATCGGCATACACCTGAAGAAGTATTTATATCTAGCGTAATTTGTCAGAACATTTTCGCAGAATATATCAGATGCACAACCAGTACAGATAAAGGGAATCTTAGCATCCATTATCTCTTCGTGGTAAGCGAGTAAGGATTCAGGGCGGAATCCGCCAGTGATGAACTGAGGATTATGAACATTAACCATTTTTTGTGCTGCAGCAACTCCTATGTATGTAACCAAGTTAGGATCAGCTTCTTCAGTATCTTCGGCTACAAGTCCTACGTAATATGTAGTAGCATTGATTATAATTCCTCCGGCCTCATTTATCTCTCTTGCGGCTAAGATTGCCCCCTTCCAAGCATGATCTCCAGTAATATCATTCATATCATCTAATAATCCTATTTTAAGAATCTGGTTCGGAGGGATTGGTCCCGAAACACCTGGCACCGTATAATTCCCCACCACCGTGTCAGATAAAATCGGTTCAGTATTTCCTGAAATAGCATCTACATTGTTATAGTTCAAGTATTGATTTATGAAAATAAAACTATAGGGCATCACTAAAATGAAAACAATAGTTATTTGAAACTTTATACTTTTCATTAAAAATTTCACCCAATATTAGGTTTAGTAATTTAATAAGTAAACTTCAAATATAACTTTTTTACGAATTTCAAAATTTGGATAAAAGAAATTCTTAAGATAAGATTTGGAAGCTCTTATCATTGATGAGATAAATATCTAATCAATAAAAACTGAAATTAAGGGAACATCACACCTGTCGGAATCATAGAACTTTTCTCCTATTGCTCTGTTTCTTGTTTCATCTAAATTAAATGATTTACTATTGAACCATTTTTTTCTATATATTTAAGAGATTTAGGGATGTCCACCCTTGTTCTCTCATTTTAAAATTTCCAGATTGTACTAGTTTAAGATAGCATTTAAAAACTACTCAATTATTGGACTCTAAAAGAAATTAATTCTGCAATATTCTAATTCTATTTAAGGAATTAAAAATAAAGGAGCCCATAAAAATGAGTAAAGCATTAATTTGGCAATATGATGATTTTATTCAATCGAGAAAA
>JBHLOJ010000097.1:9075-12392 GCA_048940605.1 Promethearchaeota archaeon | reverse complement strand
GAAATGTTTATCCATGGGTTGAAAATAAGTTTCAAACGAACAAGAATTTTGTGTCTCTGCTACTTTTGAGTAAATATCCAGATACGGAGGTTTAGTAACTATATATGCATCTGTGGCAAATTTATTTAATATGTCCTCTTTTTTAAGTTTTAAAATTTTTTCGTACTGTGGGTTCACTTCTGTTATAATATAGTTGATAGGTTTCCCATTTGTCTCATAAATAAGTTTATGAACGGCAATTCCGTTCATAGAGTTGTTAAACAGAGCGTAATATTTGTTTTCAAATTTTTTATATTCTCGTTGTAATTCTTCTTTATAGTTAAGGGGTGTTTTTTTATATTCCTTTTTCTCAGTTATTGATTTCTCTATTCTAAACACCATTTTTTGTTGTGAAATATGTGATATTCAATAATCTTGTCAAATTTCTAGGTTAAAAATTAAATTTTTTTTCATAAAATTATTTTTATGTGTATTTTATTGATGAATTTTTTTTAAATGATAATGAAATTGAAAATAGTATCACTTTCTTACATTTTTACATAAAGATAAAAATTTGTTAATATAAATTTTTTTCTTTTTATAAATTTTAGACTTAACGGAATTCACCTGAATTTTATATATTTTAGTCAATAATGGATTTATCATCAGTATTTGCGAATTCATATTCACATATAGATTTAATAATTCATTTAAAAGAAATTCTAATAAAATAATAAAAATATAGAAATGATATTTTTGTCTTATTTATCGCGAAATTATGTGTTAAAAATAAAGTTTATATACAAATTCAATTACTAATTATTAAATTGTGTACTTAATATCTTAAAACACAATTGTTTTTACATACAAGTGCATACATTTTAATAAAAATAAGGAGCTTAAGATAAATGCCAACTTTAGAAATAAATGAATTAATAGTTCTAATAATTTTGTCAATTCCAGTAGCTTTTTCCCCATATCTTTTTAGCAAAAGAAGAGATATCATGAAATGGTTTCCAGCTTATTATGCTCTTTTTATGACCTTTCTTTCAACAAACTTAGAAGCGTTTTATGCACCTGATACCTTTAACTATATGGAACACTTTTTTGCTATGGTTGCAGGAATTCTTATGTGTCTAGCTGCATTTTACGAATATTATGTTAAAATAATGAAAGGGAAGCAACTTAAATTGACCTATAAAAAAGGAGGGAGGATTGAGAAATAAATGCTTGCTCAAATTGATCCTGTAGATTTTCGAGATGGGGGTTTTAACTTAGTAGGAATGATTTTCTTTTGGATTGGTGCCTTAATAGCTGTGGTTATCTATTATAAAAGGAGAACTCCGACTAATGCAATTTATGCTTTTTCATTATTCGGGGGTGCTTTATATACTCTAGGTAATTTTCTTGATAAGTGGATGCTTTGGAATTCTGATTATGCTGATGCTTTTGGTGAGAGTTTTGCATTATTTATAGGAGTGTCAGCATTATTTTTTGCCGTAATTCCGTTCTTAGAGCAAAGACTCGAAAGAACAAATAATGAGATGAAAAACGTGATTAATGCTGCTTCTAATGCTAGTATAAATGTAGCGAATATTGCAAATGAATTAGCTGCTAGTGCTAGCGAAGTGAATGCAGCATCAGAAGAAATTGCGACATCAACACAAAATATGACACTTGAAACTCAAGAAGTTATGACGGCGACTAATGATATTAGCAAAGTAATGGGGATAATTACCAACATTTCTGATCAAACAAATTTATTAGCATTAAATGCAAGTATAGAGGCAGGTCGAGCAGGTGAGCAAGGTAGAGGTTTTGCCGTCGTCGCTGATGAAGTTCGAAAATTAGCTGAAGAATCAAAATCAGCAGTTCGAGAGACAAATGATAAAATTAGTAATGTTATTAATAAGATTAACAATTCTTTCAGTTCAATGGAAGGAATAAGCGTATCAGCAGAACAACAAACAGCATCAATGGAAGAAGTAACATCAACTGCGCATAAATTAGGAACTTTAGCAGAAGAATTAAAAAATTCTTTGAAATTAGACGAGTAGTTATGAATTTACTAATATAATAATTTATTTTCTTTTCTTATTTTCATTTTTTTGATATATCTACATTTATTCTTTGAATTAGATCCAAATCAAATTTCTTTAACATATTCATTTATCTCTGAGTTATAATTTTTAGAAGATTAAGTGTAAAAAAATATTTATATACGTAAAAAAGTATAAATATGTATAAAAAGAACAATTATTCATTAATCACTTTTTTGTATATAATTAAAAAAGGTGTAGAAAATAACTGATTATAATCAGGATAAAGAAAGAATTTCTTTATATGTATATAAAGATATAAAAGAAGAATGGCAGACTTTTGCTAAAAATAATGATTTTTCTACTTTATCTAAATTGATAAGAGAAGCATTAAAATTTTTTATACAATGTAGAGGATTGGATCTTCCAAACCTTTCTCATGATTTAAAAGAGCCATTAACTTCAATTAAAGGGTATCTACAATTAATTATTGAAACGTATGGAGATTCAATAGAAAGTAATATATTATCTACATTAAAAAATGTTCTAAATCAATGTTTAATTTTAGAGAATAAAATAGTAGATTATTTGGATAAATTCGAAATGGAAGAAGAGAGTACAAATCAAGATGTTGAATATGACATTTTATTAGTAGAAGATGATCAAGAGACGGTCAACTTATTAGTAAGTTATTTCGAATCAATGGATATTACATGCAAAGGAGTATTAAGTGGCTTTAAAGCATTAAAAGAATTAAAAGTATATGTGCCAAAAGTGGTTTTACTTGACATCATCTTACCAGATTTAAATGGATATGAAATATTAAAAAGTATTAGAAAAGAAGAAAAATTAAAAAAAATTCCTGTATTTTTTCTTACGGCTATACCAAGTGTAGAAGTAGAGAAAAAATCATTAGACTTAGGTGTGACAGGTTCGATTTTAAAACCTTTTAATTTAACTGATTTTGATATTATTCATAAGTATTTAAATAAAAAATAGTGCCCCTAATATAACTAACACTTTTCTCCTTAACTTTTTATTTTTATGACAAAGAGGAGAATAATCTTTTATATAATGGTAGATAGGAGTTTCTCTATTCAATTCTATTTATTTATTAATTCTCATAGATATCAATTTTAATTAAACTATTATCAACAACTTTAATTTGAAAAATTTACGCATTATTTGTGGTCAAAAAATGGCTTTATTATCAAAATAAATTTAAATACTAATAAAGTGATTATTTTATTAGTACAAAATTCTATTTTAGCACAAATCTATTTTTCTTATGATAAATTC
>JBHLOJ010000097.1:7751-8975 GCA_048940605.1 Promethearchaeota archaeon | reverse complement strand
CATGGAACTTGTAGTAGAGAGGTTCTTAAACACATATTATTATTCACATGTTGTTAAGTTTAAGGGAGATCTTTCCCCATTTCATAAATTTGAGGACATCATTAATCAATATTTTGAGATATAAATAGAATTAAAGAATTTTAAAAAGTAAAAAATCCTAAGAATAATGTCTTTTAAATCAAATAATAAATTTCACCAAAAATTATATATAAACAAACCATTAATTAATATCACAATGACTGCAACTCTAGAGACAGATTTAGTTCTAGACAATCTAATCAAAGAATTTGGAGAATCAGTATATTTTATTTTAATTACTTCTGAGAATGGTGCAGTAATTAAATCACACATAAGCGATGAGTTCAATAAATCATCAATAGGGTTGAACATGTCTCAACTTTATGAATTAGCCGAAGAAATTGCTTCAGAAATTGGAGTACATAATCCAGATTTTAATGTAATCCATTCTGATAACTTCTATATACTTTCAATCAAAATTTTAGGGAATATTATAATTACATTGGTTGAAGACCAACTCGATTTCTCTCGAATATTTGAAATAATAAATAATTGTATAATTACAAACTAATTTATTATGCTTTTTGGTATTTATTCTCCAATTTTAAAAAGATAACGTAATAAAGCGAAATAATATATAAAATAAAGCAAATTTTTATAAACTCATCCACTAAATAACTAAATTAAGAAAACATTTTAAGAAGACATGTAATGAAATACGAAAAAAACCAATATTCTGAATCTTTTTCAGTATGTACTCTAATTATTGCTGGTGGATTTCTATATTGGGGAATAAGCACTTTTGTTACTGAAGGTTTTGATCACTGGTGGGGATATTTATCAATAGCAATAGGAGTTGCGATACTAGTTTCCCAAATAATTGCGATAGCTAATAGAAGCAAGTTAAGAAATGTAGTATTGGCAGAGTTTCAGCAAAATCCGGAAGCAACAGTAGAATTAGTAAGTAAAAGTACAGGAATAACTTCAAAAGATATCCAAGCAATAATATTGGATCTAAAAGCTTCAGGTCAATTAAGAGCAAAATTCAATTCAGAAACAGGTCAGGTGAAACATCTTTTAACTGATGAGAAGGAACCAACTCCAGGAGAAAGAGCCAGTTATTGTTCTAATTGTGGTACTCCTATTACTAAAGAATCAGCTCAATATTGTGCATATTGTGGTGGAAAAATATAAACATTTTTTTTT
>JBHLOJ010000097.1:0-7651 GCA_048940605.1 Promethearchaeota archaeon | reverse complement strand
ATTGTGGTACTCCTATTACTAAAGAATCAGCTCAATATTGTGCATATTGTGGTGGAAAAATATAAACATTTTTTTTTTAACTTTTCAACTATTCGAATTTTTGTGTGATTAATTTATTTCTATTACTTTTTTACTTTCAGTTTCAGAAGTCTTTTTTGGAATTTTAAGCCTTAGTATCCCATATTTAAAACTTGCATCAATTCCTTCTAAGTCAATTTCTTCGGGTAGATGAAAGCATCGATAAAAGCTTTCTGATCTGAATTCTCTTCTCAAATAATCTCCTTCAACCTTTATTTCTTTATCCTTTTTTTTATCTTTTTTATTTTTATGTTTATCTTTCTTCTCTTCTTTTTTTTCCTTTTCTTCTTTTTTCTCTTTCTCTTTTTTATCCTCTTTCTCCACTTTATATTTTAGAGCTTTTTCACCAAGTATTTCCAAAACACCTTCTTGAAGAGTGATTTTTACATGTTTTTTATCCAAACCTGGCAATTCAACAAAAAGATTATACCCATTTTCATTTTCGATTATATTTGTCAAGGGTGTTCTATAAAAGGATTCAATTTCTAAGATTTCTAAAGATTCAGTGGGTCTAATTCTAAATGGCCCCCAATCAGAAATTTCTATCATCGAATCCTTTGATTGGTGTAGAAAGAAAGTCTGTTTCTTTTTTAAGCCTATTTCTTGTTCTTTCTTTTCTCTTTCTATTTCTATTTCAGTCTCTTTCTCATCTTCCTCAGATTTATCTTCAAAATTTTCATCCATTTTAATCAGATCTCCAAAAATTTACAGAATAACGAAAAATAAATGAAAATTATATAAAAAGTTTTGTTTGAAAATCAAGAAAAAAAAGTAAAGAAGAGTTTCATTAATCAATCCTTATTTGTTTCTTTTAAAAAAAATCCTAATATGAATAACAAAACAATTAAGCATCCTAATAATATCAAAGCAGGGAAATAATCTCCATTATAAGTGAAGTCTACCAATCCAAGGATAAATAAAATTCCTCCAATTTGCCCAACCATCAATAAAATTCCATTTGATGATGCTTCTGGAACTGGGCGTGTAGCATCAACAGCATATTCAAGAGCAACGGGTCCAGCAGATAATATTCCAAAACCTATTAAAGAGCTGAAGGTGTATAATAAAATTATATTATCAAAAAAAGCAAAACCAAATAAGGAAATTGCAGCAATTAAAACAGAGATAAGTATCAATGCTTTACGTTTTTTAAGTTTATCTGATATAGTTGACATCATAATAGCACCAATCATTCCGCCAAATAACATTATTCCTCCAAGTATTCCTGCCTCTTCTGCACCATATCCTTTAGGAACAATAATCAATTCTATATATGAAGTTATCATATTAAATGCCCCTAATCCTATAAAAAATAATAGGACCAAAATTAAAAATTGTTTATTTCTAAATAGCTGTTTGAGACCTTCTGACATTAAAACCCTTTCTTTTGTAACTCCTTTTGATGATGGAGTAGGGGGTTCACTCTTAGCGAAAATTAAAAATAATATACATGAATCTAATGCAATATAACCATATATTAAAAGCATTAACTTCAGATCGTTTCCTGCAACAAGCATTGGAGTAACTAACATACCGAGAGCGATACCAATAAATTGAGATATTAAAGATAATCCCGTTGCAGTCGTTCGTTCTGATTCTGGAAACCAATTTGAAGATAATTTTGTTATACTATTTAAAACGAATGGTTGACCTATTGCTATTCCGATTTGAAATGCTAAAACTAAGGAGTAATTTTTAAAGGCAAAGAATCTTAATATACCAAAAACACCTGCTAATACTGCCCCAATTCCGGCACCAATTTTAAAATTGTATTTATCTATTAACCAAGAAGCTAAAAAAGTTATTGGAATATAAACAACCATAAATGACATTGAAAGTAATAATATAAATAACTCATCTACATTATAAAAGACCGTTGCTTCAACCGTTACTGCAGCAAAACTAATCCATAACATTTGTAATGTAATATTTACAAACATAAATAGTAATAATACAGTCCATCGATACCTATACACTTCTATATTTAATTCACTCATTAAGCTAACACTTTTGTTAATTTTTAAAAAGTTTTTAATTGATTAAATCAATTTAGACTTAAATAAATTTAAATCTTTTATTTTAGTTAACTTTTCTTTTATTCTAAAATTAAAATTAAAAAGACTTATAGTGATATTATATGACAAATAAATTTACTTTAGGAGTAATAGGAGCAGGGAGAATGGGAAAAATACATATTGAAAACATTCTACATAGAATTCCAGATTTAAAGTTAAAAATGGTAGCTGACATTAAAATCGATGAAAAGTTGAAGAAATGGGCTAATGAAATTGGTATTCCTAAACTTACTGAAGATGCTAATGATATTCTAAATGATTCTGAGATAAATGTTGTAATAATTGCTTCATCCACAGATACACATTCCAAATTCATTCAGGAAGCAGCTCAAGCAAAAAAAAATATCTTTTGTGAAAAACCTATTGATACAGATTTAAAACGTATTAAAGAAACCTTAAAAATTGTTAAGAGGGAAAGGGTAAAACTTATGATTGGATTTAATAGGAGATTTGACAGAAATTTCCAAAGAGTCAGGGAGATGGTTACCTCAGGTCAAATAGGAACACCCTACATTGTTAAAGTTACTGCCCGTGATCCTGCTCCCCCTTCTATTGAATATATTAAGACCTCTGGAGGAATGCTTTTTGATATGACAATTCACGATTGGGATATGGCCCGTTTTCAAGTGGGTAGTGAAATTGAAGAAGTATATACGAAAGGTGCAGTTCTTGTAGATCCTGAAATCGGTAAAGCAGGAGATATAGATACTGCAGTAGTAATTTTAAAATTTGAGAATGGAGTAATCGGAATGATTGATAATTCCCGTCAAGCTGTATATGGATATGACCAACGTGTTGAAGTTTTTGGTTCAAAAGGATGTGCGATTGCAGAAAATGAACAATTGAATACAGTACGGTTATATACAGCTGAAAAAATTAAGGAAGATAACATCCCATACTTTTTCTTACAAAGATATATGGATTCTTATGGTACAGAATTACAAAATTTCTTTGAATGTTTACAAAATAACAAAGAACCCTCGCCAAATGGAGAAGATGGTCTTCGAAATGTATTAATAGCTGTGGCTGCCCAAAAATCATATGAAGAGAATAGGCCTGTCAAGATTTCTGAAATAGTTATATAACCTCGCAACCCAACTTATTGAATTTTAAGCAAAATTTTTAATTTCATAGTGAATAAAAGATACACGTAAGTAATTATGGGTTGATAGCTTATATCATTTGATTTATCTGCGTTTAAAGTATTAATTAAGAAGATTTTTCCACCAAAAGAAAGTGTTTACACTGTAGATACTACTGGGGATGGAAAAAGAGATTCTATACAAATAAAAGTTATTAATTTACTACTTCCATTCGTAATTCCTGAAAACATTGAGTTAGGAGACTTTAATTTAAAGAACTTTGATCCACAAAATTTTGATTTTTCTGAATATGTGAAATTTTTAATAGATGATAAACCAATTAACATTTCAAAAGATTCTATTGACCTTGAAATAATTAAGGATCGTTTCTTAATTTTTCATAAAGGAGATTCATTTAAATTAGATGATATTCTTGAAGGTAAATTAAGTGGGCGAACAATAGGATTAGGTGATACTATCAGTATTTTAATTAAAGTAGATACAGAATCTCTCAATATACTAACCGAAGGAAAACACACATTCAAGATTGAAAACGATTTAGTATCAAATCTTATAATTAATTTTGAATTGGATGAGACAAATATGAATGTAAAATTTGAACCTGAAAACACATAATTAAGATTTGGTATAAATTAAGCATTTTACTTATCATTTCAGCCTCTAATGATTTATAAGGGAGTTTTTATGTTTAATTTCTGATCATAAATTAGAGGTCTTATTATGGCTACTACTAGACTTTCTCCTAGCACAGATATCACTCCTTTTGATAATCCCGCTAAAATTCGGTTTATTTGCCCTGTGTGTAAAGCTGAGAAAGTTCTACAATTTCCTAAATCGGTTATTAACCAAGCAAAAGGATTATCAACTATGTCCATCGCAAGTGGTTTAGTATGCGAGCACCAATTTCAAGCCTTTGTCGATAAGAATTGTGCCGTACGTGGCTATCAAAGGGTAGATTTCGAATTTGCTAAAAATATCACTGAAGATAAAGCATTAAAATATAAAAAGAATAAAACTAATGATGATGAGCTTTTCGAAAATCTAATCTTGGAAGGAGATTATCTAGAATATAATCCAACAAGAAAGGAAGATGATAGTATTACTAAAAATAATTGTGAACTCAAGAAAAGTGTTAATCATCTTGAAGAGGTTTATAACGAGTTTTGGGAATTTATCGATGAGGATAATTCCTTATTTCAAAAGTTTATAAAAGATGATTCCAGAAGAAAATAATTTGAATTTATCAACTAACTCTACAATATTAATAAAGAGAGAACTATGGCAAGGGAGGGAGACCCAATAAAGCTCGAAAACGGGCTTTTTTTTTGAACCTTGTCGAAAATGGTTGAATCAACCAAAACTTTTTTTCTCGATACCCAGATCTTCAGTATCACCTTTATCGGTAAATCCGATGGATCTGGTGCGTTCTTACCCATCAGTGGAAAAGCTCCAAAGCATACATACCGGGCTACGCCACCTTGCCAATGTTATTTTATCTTACTTTTTTAACTATATATAACATATAATCATAAATAAGATAGAATGTAAAGTACAGAATCTCATAAAAATATTTGTAGTTCTTAAATGGGTCTTGATTTTTCTTTATTATCCTCGTTTTCAAAAAGTTTCTAACTAACAAAAATAGTAGTAATTAGGTGCTCTAAGAAGGGGCTATCCTTGAGTTCGAGAATCTGGCTCGTTTTATAGAATTTTTCGAGGATTGGCCAAATGGAGGTGTTATTTTGAATTGCTTCGGTAAATTTCGATATTTTTTGTTTGGCTGCATAGGTCTGACCTTTATATAGATAACACACAGAGAAAGAACCAATTGATTCCATAAGGATACAATATTTAAGATTTTCAGTATCAGATTTGACAAAGGTCAAATCTAAATTAAATTATATCAGATCCATTATCTCTAAGTATTTTTCAATTTTCGGACCCTTCCAATCTACCTCAACTATTCGATAGGAATCCACCTCATTAGGATCACGGATCATAACAGCATCCATTCCTAGCTGAGAAGCACCAGTGAGTTCATTACTATCACCATCTCCAATGTAAAGGCATGTGTTTGGTTCGACTCCTAATTGTTCACATGCTAAATTATATATTTGAGCATCGGGCTTTTTTAAACCTACTGAAGCGGAGAATATAGTAACATCAAATAGTTGAGAAAATACCGTATTTTGCCATAAGAGAGGTACATCAGCAGAGCAATTAGATATTAACCCAATCTTATAACCTAATCCTCTTAACCTTTTTAAAATATCAACAGCTCCATTTTTAGGAGATAAGGCTCTCCTTGTATTTTCCAGTCTAATCTGATCACATTTCTTTATGTTTTCTTCACTTACAGAAGCTTTAAGTTTATTACATATATATCTTATACTTTCTTCTGTAGTTTTAAAAATCCCAATTCCACGCTCATAAATAGTATCACGCCAAAGTTTTGAAAAATCTTCCTCCGGTAATTCGAGAGCTGAAGCCATCTCTGTTAAATATCTGTTGTATCCTTGAACTGAATAGCTATCTACAAGGGTTCCAAAAAGATCAAAAATTATTGCCTTGTATTTCATATGAATCTGCCATCATATCTGTTTTTTTAATTATTCAAATATTTATTATTTTAAAGAAATTATTGAGAGGGTAATGCAGGAGCAATTGCATTATAAAATTCTCTTGCCGTATCAAGGCTTTCCATGACTAACTTCTTTCCAAAGGTAACGATAACAATATTTAAACTAGGAATTACAAAGATGAATCTACCATAAAAACCAGTAGCCATAAACATATCTTCAGGAGCATTAGGAATCATTCTTCCTGTACCATTTTTAAATGGTCTATGCCATTCTCCCAAAGAGTTGTTTAACCATACAAGGTAGCCATATCCACTATTTATATTAATAAAAGGAGGTTTCACCATTTCTTCTAAATAAGTTTCTGATATAATTTGTTTGCCATCCCATTTCCCTTTATTTAGAAAAAGTTGGCCAAGCTTTGCTGCTTCTCGAGGAGATATTTTCAAACCAAAACCGATAGGAAAATCTGTCATATTTTCTACTGCTTTACTCCAAGAATAATCATAAATGCCTAAAGGTTCAAAAAGATTAATTCTAGCGAATTCTTTTGAAGGAATTCCGGAGGCAATGGTCAGAATTTGACCAAGAGTATTTATCACATCTCCACTATTATATTTAAAAATTGTTCCTGCTGGCTCAGTTTCAGCTGTCTGAGATAATATATGTTTGATTTTAGAACTGGGAGCTATTCCTTGAGCTGGATCAGAAACCCAATCAGTAACGAGATCATCAACACTAAATAATCCTTTAGTTACAGCAACCCCAACCACTAGTGCTGCTATTGTCTTTGTAACAGAGGTTATGTCATATTGCATCCTTAATCGTGTCTTATAACAATGTTGAGTATAATAATTTTCATAAACCAATACCCCGTCTCTGATCACTACAAAACTATTACGATTAATATCTATTTCTTTCAATTTTTTTGCTGCTAGATTAAGAAGATCTGACTTCATTCTATGCTTCTCAGGTGCTTCAACGATCCAATCCTTTTTTCGCTTTTTTAATCTATCAATTTTTTCATCACCAAAATATTCTAGAAGTATGGTAAGTTTCATAAAATGAGCTACATCTCCCTCAATCCCAATTTTTCCATCTATAAGAGCATTAAACAAATTTATTTCTTCAGAAAATAATTCTTTAGCTAAATCTGGTGTCATTTTTAAGGTGCAATCATAATGGTTAGATTTCCCATTCATATATTCTAAGTGTAATCCAGAATTAAAGATATAGAAATATATATTGTCATCTAAAACAAATTGGAGAATTCCATTCCAACCCTCGATCTCATCTAATACAATTTCAGATTTGTTTAATTTCTTAAATAAATTTTTAATGAGTAGTTCCAATTCCTCAATAGTAACTTCATTATATTTTATTAAATTTTCTTCTGACATTATCGAAACTTCTTTTAGTTAAACAATAAATATTATCTGACTAAAGATTTTATTTCTTTAAAATTTGTGTTTACTTTTTTAAAGCAATTTACATATAAGAAATAGAAGGTGATGTATATTGGAATTAAAAAGGAGCATTCCTTTCTCTCAACTGCGTTTCCAGAGGTTTGTAATGCGATTTTATTGATTTAATTCCTATAGTTTTTTAACATTTTTTTTCTATTGTATAATATTAGAATTCCAGCAGATATAATTATCAAAAGAAACGAATAATTCCAATCAAGAGTTTTTGCTTCATCGGATTCAATAGAATTTCGATTAATATTCAAATCGTGTCTAATTTGTAATGATGTAGGTACCCATTAATTTTTTCAGCTACGAGAATGCCTGTATTATTATCAAAATAATAATCAACA
>JBHLOJ010000096.1:0-12581 GCA_048940605.1 Promethearchaeota archaeon | reverse complement strand
TTGATTTAATGCGCCAATATGATTCAAATCCTCTAAAATGATCTATCCGTAAAATATCAACTTGGTTAAAATTATGTTTTATTCGTTGAATCCACCATCTATAATCCAATTTCTTGAGTAAATCCCAATTATAAAGAGGATTCCCCCAACGCTGTCCTGTCTGAGAAAAGTAATCAGGTGGAACTCCCGCAACATACAATAATTCTCTCTTATCATTTAAATAATAATGTTCGGGATGTGCCCATACATCAACTGAATCATAAGCCACAAAAATAGGGATATCTCCAATTATTTTGATATCTTTGAGATTAGCATATTTTTTAACTTCATTCCATTGTTTGAAAAAAATGAATTGAATAAACATCTGAAATTCTATTTCAGATTGATGATTTTTTTTCCACCTTTTTAAAGCAAATCCGTTTCGGAATTTTAAGTCATTATCCCATTCATTCCAAGCTCTGAATTCATGAGCTTTTTTAATAGACATAAATAGGCTAAAATCATCTAACCAATATGAATGATTATTTTTAAATTCAATAAATTCAAGTTCCAATTTCAAGAATTGTTTGTTAAGAAAATTCTTGTATGCTCTTTCTAGGAGTTGCCATTTATAAAGAATGACTTTACCATATTCCACACATGACTCTGAAAAAGATTCTTGAGGTTTAATTTCATTTTTTGATAATAATCCGATTTCATATAATCTTTCAGGGCTTATTATAAGGGGATTTCCAGCAAAAGCTGAAAAGCATTGATAAGGTGAATTTCCATAACCAGTTGGTCCTAAAGGAAGAATTTGCCAGAGATTTTGTCGGTATTCGTTCAAAATGTCAATAAATTTATATAATTCTGGTCCTAAATCTCCAATTCCAAAGCGTCCAGGTAAACTTGAAGGATGAAGTAAGATTCCTCCCTTTCTATCGGATTTAGTTAAATCTTTAACAGAATTTTGTGTCATTTATTTTTAAAAATTATTCATTAGGATTTATCCGTATTTCCGATTCTTTCTCAAAAAAATGAATTTGCTCACTATTAAAGGTTACAACTACCTCCTCATCAACTCTAAGACTGCTAATCCCCTCTAATTTCACAATCATTGTGAATTCTTTAGGAAAATCGATATAGACAAATTTCTCAACGACAGGTTTAGGAAAATCAATGTAAATAAAAGTATCCGAACCTATAGGTTCTGATACTCCAACTTTAACATTATAACAGTTTTCATTGGTGTTAGAGGGATTCACAAAAATATGTTCAGGTCTAATTCCTAAAATTACTTCTTTATTGAGATATCCCTTTAAGGATTTATACCTTTCAGTAATTTTATAGTCTAAAACTTCACTTGTGAAATAGATAGAATTTTCCTTTTCTTCTATCTTACCATAAACGAAATTCATTGCGGGAGATCCAATAAAACCCGCCACAAATTTATTTAATGGCTTTAAATAAACATCTTCAGGATTACCAACTTGTTGTAATATTCCTTTATTCATCACTGCAATTCTATGACCCAATGTCATAGCTTCAATTTGATCATGAGTTACATATATAGAGGTAACTCCTAATCTCTTTGACAATCTCTGCAATTCAGCTCTCATCTGAACCCGCAATTTTGCATCTAAATTGCTAAGGGGTTCATCTAAAAGAAAAACCGTTGGATTACGGATGATTGCTCGTCCAAGAGCGACTCGCTGACGTTGGCCTCCACTTAATTGTTTTGGTTTTTTAGTTAATTGTCCTTCTATTTCCAGTAATTTTGCTGTATTAATAACTTTTTCTTCGATATCCTTCTCTCTTTCTAAATACCCCACAACTGATTTGATTTTCCTCCCAATCAACGCTATAATTTTTTCCTTAATTGCCTCTCGAATATCAGAAAAAAAAATCAAAGTAGCAATCAAACTTATCAAACCCCCATAAAAAATTGTATCTCCAAGACCTGTTGAAATCAAGTTGAGGATTTGGCCAACTCCGTAAAGAACTAGTATGATGAAGAAATAAAACGCATAAATTAATAATTGAAGTTTCAATTTTCCTGATTTTTCTGATTTAGATGATTTTGCTCTTAATCCAAAAGCCAAATTATCATATACATTGTAATGAGGATATAAAGCATAACTCTGAAATACCATAGCGATTCCTCTGTCTTTTGGTGGGATTTCGTTTACAATTCTATCCTCTATTCTTATCGTTCCTTCGGTTATTTCGTCCAATCCCGCTAGCATCCGTAACGTTGTACTTTTACCACAACCAGATGGTCCTACTAAACATAAAAACTCATGATCTTCAATTTCGAGATTGAAATTATCCACTGCTGTAAAATTCCCAAACTTTTTAGTTACATTTTCATAAACTACTTTACCCATTTTTTTTTCCTCCTTATTTTACAGCTCCTGCTACCACTCCTCCAACAAGCTGTTTTTGCAATAATAAATAAAAAGCAACAACAGGCGTTGCTACCAAAATAGCATATGGAGATAAGAGTTCAAAAAATGTGGGAACATCAGGAGCATCTAATCTCTGATATTGATAAAATAATAACGGCAGAGTTGCATGTTGAGCATCGCTCTGCCCAATAAATGTTCTTGCTAAGATAAATTCTTGCCATGCAGAAAGAAATGTGAATATCATTACAGCAACCATTCCTGATTTTGCTAAAGGAAGAACTATTTTTATAAATGTTTTAAATTTTCCATAACCATCAATATATGCCGCTTCTTCTATATCCCGAGGGATAGTTTCAAAATAACCTTTCATCATCCATGTTACATATGCTGTAGCACCTGTAGACATTACTAATAATGTTCCAAGCAACACTACTCGATCCTCTAATAATCCTAAATCGCTCATAATTACATACTGTGGAATCAGCAAAACAATTGCAGGAAACATTTGGGTTGCTAATATTATATAAGATAAGAATGATTTGCCTTTGAATTTTAAGCGAGCTAAAGCGTATGCTGAAGTAACTGAAATGGCTAACGATAAAGAGCTTGTTCCAAATCCAAGAAAAAGACTATTAAAAAGAGCAGTTCTGAACGAGGGGGCTGTTTTTTGTAATGTAAACATTACTGAAGAGTAATTTAGTATCATTGAACCTAAAGGATCAGCAGGACTTTGTCCATTATTTATCTCTCTTACAGTTGAAACGGATGCCATAATCGCTAAATATACAGGGAACAGAGTAAATACTAAATATCCTAAAAGTACTAAATAAAAAGGAAGATTTTGTAAAATACTCTTTAGAGTTGAAATACTTTTATTCTTTAAAGACTTATTACTTATTTCAGAATTTTCTCTAGTTTTCTTCCTGCGTTGGCTCCATTTTCTGAAAATAATATAAAAAGTAACTAATGCTATAACTAAGGAAGAAACCCAGAAAAATATACCTATAAATTCAATAATTCTAGAATAAAAAGGAATCTCACCTCTAATCCAATCATAACCGGATTTTGTCTCCCCGAGGGGAATTTCTAGATTTTCAATAACATTAATACTAAATTTTAACCAAAATCCCATGAGTGCCGCTGCGATACTAATAATTCCAGAGAATACCAAATAAATTTTAGATGTCTTAAACCATGATTTCCTCAAAATATATTGAAAAACCATTATAGTACTACTGATTATAACCAAGAAATTTCCTGTGTAATAATAAATTAAATTTATAATTAATAAGGATTCAATACTATCTTTCCCTGAAATAGGTGTAGTTAGATATAAAGGATTAGCATTTGACCATTGCGACCCAGTAGTATATTTTATTCTATTCCATAAGATTGTTTCTATTTCCCAAAAACCAACAATAATTAAAATAAATCCAAATAATATCAAAAAAAGTGATATATAATCATAATTTGGAATCTTAATCTCTTTTATTTTTTCCTTGTTCATATCTTTATAGGTAAAGTCTTCATTACTATATTCTTCAGTTATCATAATTTATTCCTCACTCTCCCATAACTCCTCTGTTTTAATTAACCTACTATAAACAAGACTAAATGAGATTAATATGATGAAAACAGTGAAACTCAAAGCAGCGGCTTGAGAATACTCATTATCTGAAAACCGCTCATAAATAAATGTTACAAAAATTTGATAATATTTTCCAGGTCCTATTCCTGTTTGATTTTGACTTAATAAATAAACCACATTAAATAGGTTAAATGTCCATATAATACCCAATAGTGATACTGTTAGAAATGTAGGCTTAAGAAGAGGAAGGGTAACCTTTCTGAATTGTTGCCAACTTGATAAGCCATCAATCTCTGCTGCTTCATATAATTCTTGTGGGATCGTTTGTAAGGTTGCTAAAAACGAAAGCATCATAAAAGGTACACCAAGCCAAACATTAACCATAATTGCTGAGAAGGTTATCATTGTGAATTGCAAACCGAAAATATCAATACGACCCGTAATCCAAAAAGTAGGTTCAATTTTTGGAATATCAACTATTTTATAACCCATGAAGCCATCTCGAAATTGACTAAATAATATTTGAATAAGATCATTGAGAAAAAATATCAAAAAAATACCGATGATTCCAAACACAAGATAAGACAATGGTCGAAAAGTTGGTGATATTTTAATTCTTTTATTTACCAATCTATACGAATATATTACAACTAATATTGCTAATATAAAGGCTAAGATTAAACCAAATAAATTACTTACAGAAAAAGAGCCGCTAGAGCCAAATTGGCCAGTTAATGACCCTAATATCCCTTTTTTACTATCAAAAACATATGCTCTCCACATTAATGTAGATACAAATGAGGGAATAGCCCAAGGTAGTATAAATATTGATCGGAAAAAACCTCGACCACTGAATTTGCGATTTAGAACAATTGCAAGTGCCAGGCCTAGAATAATATGCAAAATGGTACAAAATAATGTCCAAAAGAAGGTATTGAAAAGAATTCTTAGAAAATTAATATCTGGAGCGGTTAATATCTCCTTATATTCATTAATAGGAAGTCCAAGTGTTCCTAAAAATGCAACACCTTTGACTATAACTTCAAAAATGAAGATAACAATTGGAGCAATTATTAATCCTATTAAGAAAGATATTGCTGCTCTTATAATTTTATTATCAAGCCACCGAGTAGTTGGTAATCTGCGATAAGCAATACGAGTATACCATATCATAAAGATAATAGTTAAAAGAACTGGTATCCCCTCTATTATGAAGACTCCTTTATCAACGAGGAAGCCAGATACATACTCTTTCTTAAAGAAGAAATTAAATATTGAAATAAGCGACAAATTCTCTGCATTAATAGGTGGAAATAAATAATTTGAAGTCAAAACAAAATAAAGAAAATTAGTAAGAAATAGTAAAAATATTCCAAGAAAGATAAATATAACAATGAGTAAAGTTCGCAGCTTGGGCGATATATTGAACTTATTAATTAATTTGTTGGATTTTACTAAAACAATAACCAACGCTACAATAACTAAAACCAATACAATTGCATTTATAATGGTAAAAGTATAATTACTTGTATCTAGATAATATCTGAAGGCAAATCTTAGTTCTGATCCTGACGGATTTTCAAATAAACTAACAATAAAGGCAAAACCAATAGGAAAAAAGACAAACAATATTAAGGCTAAATATGCAGGTAATATAAACATAAAATCTGCTAATTTTTCTCCTAAAGATTTTTTTTCCATTTTTAAGCTTTTTTGGTTTAAATCAAATTCATATTCTACGTCTTGTTCTATTTCCAAACACTTCACTTCAATATAGTTGTATATTTAGAAACAAAATAAATTAATAAATATAAAAAAAAAATAGATTTAAATTAGCATTTAATTTTTTCTCTTTTTTATCACATATATTATGACCCCAAAAATTCCCGTTAATAATGTGGCTACAACGACTGCAATAGGAAATCCAGGAATAACTACTTGTTCTTTTGCTGCTGTTGGTGGAGGTAAAATATCATACCATTCTAAAATAGTTAAGCCTATCATTTGATCCAAAGTTTCAGTACCTCCCAAGTAGTTATCCACATGTGGTCCAAGTGCAGATTCCAACCTACCATAATATGGTGAAGGTGGGAGTGAGTATGCATTTGCACATTGTTCGTAATAGGGTTGTACATATTTAAATGAAGCAGCTGCCATAACTGTCGCATTAGTCATTACACTTTTTCTTGCAGGAACGTGAGAATCCTCAATTGCTGACTTAGCCATAACTTGGGAAGAAGATAGAAATTTAACGAAGTTTACTGCTGCTTCATATTTAGCAGATTCAATTTGCGAAGAAATTGTATAATAATTCCCCCCTATTAATGCACCATAATTATCGTCTTCATCATGAGGTAATTGCATAAATCCTAAATTGTCAGCACCATGTATAACTCCATTGAATTGATCGTAATTAGTAATAAGATTATTAATTTCCCATGGTCCAGTTACAATCATCGCTACTTTTCCATCACCAAAATCAGGTACATAAGTTCCCCATCCTTGTAGAGCCCAAGGAGGTGTAACAGTGGAATCTGTGACATTTTTCATAAATTCGAGTGCTGCACGCGATTTTGTACTGTTAAGTGTAATATGTCCCGTGTCATACTTACCATTTTCTACAAAAGCTGCCCCTTGACCATAATAATATGGTTGAACTGAATAAAACGTACCTGCAAGTGATGTAGCATAAACACCAGCTGTTTGATTTAATTTCCATATGTTATAAGAGTATTCAGGCCATGTCCAGGAAGTACTCCAGTCAATAGCACTGGAATTAAACCCAGCCGTATCGAATAAATCTTTATTGAAAAGAATCATAGGACAATCTATTGCCTGTGGAAAACCCCAGATTTCACCCTCGTAAGTCATTAATTTGAGAGATTGCTCAAGAAAATCAGCTTTATCTGCACTAGTAAATTCATCTGTTAATGGTGCAATCATACTGTCCCTAGCAAATTGTGGGACGTCATCTCGGGGAGTTCTTAGTACATCTGGTTCTTCTCCAGCAACAAATGCTATTGAATATTCATCTCCAATAGTAAAAAAACCATGTTCTTCAGCATCAATAGTAACTTCAGGATATATTGATTCAAACCAAGCTATTTTTTCAAATAGCGTAACTGCTTCTGTAGGATTTTCACTATACCAAAATTTAAGTGTTACTGGTACAGCTGGTTTAGGATTCAAGGCATTTGCATTATAAGCTATTGACATGCTCATGCTGAAAATTAATAATCCAACGAAAATTAGGGATAAATTTTTGCTTTTCATATTTTTAGCCTTTTGTTATTCGTTTATGAAGTTTTTATTTATTTTTTGTTATTTTTAGATAATTTATATTGCAAGTAAAAATCTTTTTGACATGATATTTAAAAATTTACCTTAAATGTTATAAGCATTTGAAAATCAAGTCTTTATGAGGTCGTAAAAAATAATTATATTGATTGTAGAATATTAACTTTTAATCAAGATTTCTTTATCATCAATCTTGGTGCTTCTATTGGAATTTTTATAAAATTTCTAAATAATTTTTAAATTTTCAGAAAAATGTTAAAGAATTTATAAAATTAATCTCTTTGACCTAAAATAGTAACAGAACAAACAGCATAAGCTCCTCCGAGATTATGGGCCAAACCAATTTTTGCATCAGGTACCTGTCTTCCCTCAGCACGTCCTTGAAGTTGTTTAGTGACTTCTTGAATCATTCTACAACCAGTACTTCCAATTGGATGCCCAAATGATTTAAGCCCACCACTTGGATTCACTGCGGTCTCTCCATCCCAATTAAAAGTACCGTTTTGTAATTCTTCAGCAGCTTTCCCTCGTTCACAAAATTGCAGATCTTGACAGTTCAGTAGCTCAGTTATAGTAAAACAGTCATGAACTTCAGCTAAATCAATCTCTTCCCTAGGATTTGTAATACCTGCTTCTTTATATGCCATTATTGCTGCATCAACTGTAGCCGGAGCTGATATAAATTCGAATTTTGTATCATACCAAGGGAATGCCGTATGCACAGATAGAGAATTTGATTTAACAAGAATATAATCATCGGCATGAGCATAAGATTCTGCTAGTTCAGGTCGAGTAAGGATTAATGCAGCAGAGCCATCACTCATCGCACAACAATCGAATCTCCCAAGGGGATCGGCAATCATTGGAGCATTTAACGCTTGTTCTAATGTGATTTTCATTTTGAAATGTGCCTTTGGATGATAATAGCCATTTTCGTGATTTTTTACAGCTACACGCGCTAAATCCTTTTTATTCCATCCATATTCATGAAAACTACGAGTAGCAAGTAGACAAAACATCGCAGGTGCTGACGGGCGGGGTAATACAGGATGACCCATTACTGTAGTACCAGGAAGTCCTCTTCCTCCTTCATCCATAAGTTTTTCCACCCCACAAGCCATAGCTACATCATATGCCCCACTTGCAACACCGAAGCAAGCATTACGGAATGCATCCATTCCTGAAGCACAGTAGTTTTCACATCTAGTTACTGGCTTACCACCCAGTCTTAAAGTATCTTCTAAAGTTGTTCCTGAAACTCCCGTAAAGAAGTAATAAACACCAAGCCAAGCAGCATCGATTTCTTCTTTAGTTATACCAGCGTCCTTTATAGCACCCTGAGTTGCTTCAAAGAGCAAATCTTCCTTACTTTTATCCCATAACTCACCGTATTTTGTAGCTTCACAACCAATAACAGCAACCTTATCCTTTATTCCATGGACAACCATTTAATGAACCTTATTTGTTATTTCATTGTAATAGAAAACCTAGTTAATATTTAATTTATTAATCTCGCTGACCTAAAATCGTAACTGAAGCAACACTGAAGGCTCCTCCAAGATTATGACATAAACCAATCTTAGCATCAGGGACCTGTCTACCTTCGGCACGACCTTGTAATTGCTTAGTTATCTCTTGAAGCATTCTACAACCTGTAGAACCAATTGGATGCCCAAAAGATTTTAAACCACCACTTGGATTAACCGCTGTTTCTCCATCCCAATTAAATGTTCCATTCTTTAGTTCTTCAGCAGCCATACCACGATCACAAAATTGAAGATCTTGATAATTAATTAGTTCTGTAATGGTAAAACAATCGTGAACTTCTGCAGCATCAATCTCTTTTCTAGGATTCGTAATTCCTGCTTCCTTATAAGCCATCTCAGCAGCTTTAACTGTAGAAGGAAAGCTTGTAAAATCAGCACCTGGCCCATTTGGGGGAACATACCAAGGGAAATTAGTTCGAGTTGAGATTTGATTTGATTTAACTACTATGTAATCATTACCATGGGAATAACTTTCTGCTAATTCTGGTCGTGTTAAAATTAATGATGCTGCTCCATCTGACATCGCACAACAATCGAAACGACCAAGAGGATCGGCAATCATTGGAGCTTTCATTGCTTGGTCAATTGATATTTTGCTTCTAAAATGGGCTTTCGGATGATAAGAACCATTATCATGATTTTTTACCGCTACTCTGGCTATATCTTCTTTTGTCCACCCAAATTCATGAAAACATCTTGTTGCTGCCATTGAAAACATGGCTGGTGCAGATGGTAAAGGTAATACTGGATGTCCAAATATTTTAAATCCCGGTAATCCACTTGAACCTTCATCCATAAGTTTTTCAACACCACATGCAAGAACTACATCATAAGCACCACTAACAACACCAAAACACGCATTTCGAAAAGCATCCATCCCTGAAGCACAATAATTTTCAGTTCGAGTAATCGGAATTCCATCAAGTCTTAATATATCTTCTACTGTAGCACCAGACATACCAGTAAAATAATAATAGATACCGACCCAGGCAGCTTCAATTTCATCTTTTTTGATTCCAGCATCCTTGATTGCTCCTTGAGTTGCTTCGAAAAGCAAATCTTCTCTTCCTTTATCCCATAATTCTCCGTATTTTGTAGCATCACATCCAATAATTGCAACTTTATCTTTAATTCCCTTTACTGTCAAAGTCATCTCCTCCTTTATAATCGACCTCTTACAGGTCGACATTTCCAATAATAATTCTTAAAATCTCCACCCTCATGTTCTTTTCTGAACGTTAATTCAACTTCCATTCCAATCTTTACATTCTCCTCTGGCTTTTCTATTTCAGTCATGTTCAATAAAACTCGACCACCGCCATCTAAATCTATTACACATCGAGGGATGGGTGTATCCATATAAGTACCTCCCACTAAATGATCAAGTGTATATGTAAAAACCGTTCCCTTTAAAGCAAGCTTCACGAGTTCCATTTGGTCATCAGCTCTACATACAATACAAGATCTGAACGTGGAAGGATACTGAACGGTACCACAATTTTTACATTTATTACCGTACATTTTATAAACTGTAGGGGTGTCACGCCACATTGTCACAGCAGAACTTTTCCGAACATATCGATCCTTAGTAAGTAATTTTTTATTTTCGATATAAACTGCATAATTATCTAGTGTCTTCATTGTTTTTTGATGACCTGATAAGCCCATGTGGTTTTTTGTTAGGTCTCTCAGACTTTTTCTGTCTTTAAAATGCATTAGAAATGCATCAGCCCCATCACCAAATCCAGCTAAAATAGCCTTTGCATCTTCTTTTGGACGTTTCAAAGCAGAAATTAATAACATAAAGGGCATTGGAGTCCCTAGGTCACCAACTTGAAAAAATAATCCATTTTGAGCAACACCCTGATTGAATTTCATACTTTTAGAGATACGAGCATGGGTTCGAGGATTGTTGTAATAATATGCTGCCACATCAATATCTTCCGGATTCAAATTATTTCTTTTCATAATCTCTGACATTACTCTAGTGATGCTTTGAGTGTAGATTTGGTTATCCATTTTCGCTTCAAAAGTTCGTATAAAACTATCTTCTTTTGTTCGTTTCCAAGGTCCAGTTACATTAGTTGAAATAGAATAATAATCATCGATGATAACAGGCAAATTTTCACCTTCTTCAACAAGAAAAGCAGCAGCTCCATCAGCAAATCCAAATTCTGACATAGTTGCAGGCTCAGGTTCTCTTGTATCTGCCGCTACAATGAGTATAGATTTTATATCTTTATTTGCTTTAATGGTATCAACTGCTCTTGCCAGAGCTGTGGTGCCTGCTTTTAATGAATCAGTAAAGTCAGCAGTAATAATATCGTCCCTTAGATCTAAGACAGTAGCCACAAATGATGCTGAATCTTTTTCTGTATATACCTGAGTTGTTGTAGCAAAAAATAAACCGTCAATACTCTTCGGATTAATTCCATTTATACAATCTAATCCAGCTTCAACTGCCATTGTAATGCTATCTTCATCACCACTTGCAACAGCCTTAGTACCTGGCACTACTGGAAAATCCCAAGCTGTAGCTATCAATTCCCGGGGCAATAAATATTTTGGTAAATATGCCCCATAAGATTTTATCCCAATCATTTATTTCTTTCTCGCTTTCTTTTAATGTTTATTATATTATATGATTCTGAATTTTCCACAATTAAAATATTTCTTCAAATTTAAAAATATAAAAAGAATGGGATAAATAAATTATAAAGGTGTTTTTACGTGGGATCGTAGTCCAAAAATGGCAGTACATCAACTAAAAAAACTTTGTAAAAGAAATAAATAGAATAATTTAAAATATTTTTGTCAAGAGTAAAATATTAAAGAGATATAATATTATATAGATATTAGTTGAACTTTTTTTGAAGTAAAGTAATTTTCCATTAGGATAATTGAAAATGGGAAAAGTATGGGAGACTTTTATAAGAATATTTTTCAATCTATTCTACTTAATTATATTTAATATACTAAATTGTAATCTCTTTTGATGTTATTATGAACGGTCCTGTTGAACCATTTAAAATTAAGATGATCGAACATGTTAGAATACCGGATGAAAGTAGAAGAAAGGAAGCAATTAAAGAGGCAGGATATAACACATTTTTGTTAAAGTCAGAAGATGTGTTTATTGACTTATTGACTGATTCTGGTACTTCCGCTATGTCTGATTATCAGTGGAGTGGTATGCTATTAGGTGATGAGGCTTATGCTGGGGCTAAAAATTTTTATCATCTTGAAAAAGCAATACAAGATGTTTTAGGTTATAAATATATAGTCCCTACTCACCAAGGTCGAGGTGCTGAACACCTCATGTACAGCCATCTTGTCAAACCAGGGCAAATAGTCCCTAGAAATATGTATTTCACAACCTCAAAACTACATGTTGAACTTCCTGGTGGAAAGATGGTAGATATGATTATTGATGAAGCTCATGATCCTGAGAATGAAAATCCGTTTAAGGGAAATGTGGATTTAAATAAATTACAAAAATATATAGACGACTACGGATTGGATAAAATTGCTTTTGTAAATGTTGAAATGGATGTTAATATGAGTGGAGGTCAACCCGTTTCGATGGAAAACATAAGAAAATTAAGAGAATTCTGTAATGATTATAAATTAAAAATTATATATGACGCAACTCGCTCTAGTGAAAATGCGTTTTTTATTCGAGAACGTGAAAAAGGTTATGAAAATACACCGATCATTGATATTTTAAGAGAAATGATGAGTTATTCTGATGGATGTATTTAT
>JBHLOJ010000200.1:0-3073 GCA_048940605.1 Promethearchaeota archaeon | reverse complement strand
CAGTTCGAGGTCTTACTTGAATTGGAAATTGAAGAGAATGACCAGCACCAGATTTTAATGTAGCAATTAATGTAATAGAACCAACATATATGGGTCTTACAATAAATGTGGCACTAGCTTTTTGTCCACTTAGAATTGTTCCATAGTTTTTGTATCCAGATATTAATTCATCAGGGTGTAACCCAGAAAGCTGAACTTCTACACTCGGTATAGAATTTTGACTTTTGTTGTGAATAATTACCTCAAACTCATTTGATGTATTTGCAGACATATACACGGCTGAAGCACCTCCCCCAAGAGAAAGTTCAAGTTCGGATTCTACGGTCAAAATATCACTTGTACTAGATGGCTCCTTGAGAATTTCTCTTACTTCTTTTAAATCTTCCCCACAATGAGGGCAAAATTTTGCTTCATCAGATACTGTTGCACCACATGCTGTACAATACATATCAAATCATACCTTGCCTTATTGATTTCAATTTTATACTAATAATAAAGAATAGGAAGATACATTATAATTTAAACATAGTTATTCTTACAATTGCTGTAGCTTATTTCTATATTAATAAATACACATTATTAGTTATTCCTCAATGTAATTTTATAATAATCTACCAGTGATATTGGTTTTAAAAGCAGAAAAATTCACTATCTCTATAATATGCAAATTGAATCAAAGAAGTATTTTAATGGACCATATCTTAATAAAAATGTCGTTCATTATCGACATTATCAATATAATATTGTAAATAGCTGTAAAAATAAAAATTCTTTAGTAATTTTACCAACAGGCTTAGGAAAAACAATAATTGGTATTCTATTAGTTGCTAATTCTCTAAAAAAATATCCAAAAGCAAAAATAATAATCCTTGCTCCAACTAGGCCCTTAGTTTCTCAGCATAAAGCATCTTGTGTGAAGTTTCTTAACATTAATTTGGAAGAAATTACATCATTCACAGGAAGGATATCTCCAGAAAAGAGAATCCTTTTATTTAGAAACACAAGAATTATTATTTCTACACCTCAAGTAATAATCAATGATTTATTAAGAGGTCGTTATGATTTGAAGCACGTTTCATTAATAGTCTTTGATGAAGCTCATAAAACAAAAGGAAAATACTCTTATAATTTAATTTCAAAAGAATATATTCGCACTTGTAGTGATCCATTAATTTTAGGATTAACGGCATCACCTGGAAAAGATTACGAGCGTATTCAATTAATTTGTGATAATTTGCATATTGAGAATATTGTTTTTAGAAATTATGAAGATGAGGACGTAAAAGAATATATTTATGATGTAGACACATACATAAACTTAGTGACCTTACCGACGAGAGTTTTAGAACTAAGCCAAATTTGGCAGAATTTATTTAATAAATTTTTAAGATTTTTTATAGATCGAAAGTTGATTAACCCATACAAGAAATATTACTCAAAATTAGATTTTCTGAGAATTACACACGATCTAACCCTTTCCTTTCAATATGAACAAGGTATTATCCTAGAAGAAGAGTATTTAGATTGTTTATTTTACTCAGATCCAAAAATAATCGATATTATTAATGAGAATAATATTGATGTTAATTCAGTGTATTCTTACTGCTCAAGTTGTATTTCATTACTACATGCTAAGGATTTAATTGAAACACAAGACATATCTCTTTTTATATCTTTTTTAGAGAGAATTAAATACAGAGCTAGACAGGGGATCTTATCTGCAAAAAGAATAATGAACTCTAAACATTTTAAATATGTTATTTCAGCAATTGAAGAAGAAAATTTGTCAAATATATCTCATCCAAAATTAAATAAGATTATTTCTATTATACGTGAAGAAATCGAGGATTTTAAAAATAAAAAGATCATAATTTTTACACAGTTTCGAGAGATGGCAGAACTTCTGAAGAATAAACTAAAGATTGAATTTCGGAATCAATTAAAAATTGAAAAATTTATTGGTCAAACTTCAAAAATTGATGATATGGGTTATTCTCAAAAAGCGCAAACAGAGATTTTACAAAAATTTAGAGAGGAAAAAATCAATGTGTTAATTGCGACTAGTGTTGCAGAAGAAGGAATAGATATTCCAAACGTTAACGCGATATTATTTTATGAACCTGTCCCTTCTGAGATTAGACTAATTCAAAGGCGCGGAAGAACGGGTAGGTTTGCCCCAGGAAGATGTTATATATTTATAACTGAAGATACGGTTGATATTCCTTTCTATATTGTTGCCAGGAGAAAGGAAGGCACTATGAAGTCGATTTTAATGAATTATGAAAATATACAATTAAATGAGAATTTAGAACGTGAATTAATTAAATTCTCAATGCCAGAAATTAAAAAGTGTTCTGATTTAGAACTGATCCAAAATTTTAATGAAAGAAGAGATAAAGAAAAAGAAATGCTAGCAAACCGTTCTATTGAGGAAATACTTAACCAATTAGATGAATTTTGTAATAGTAAGGATTATAAAAAACTAAGGGAATATGGAGTTACTTTTTATTCAGATTTAATGCAAATGAAACTCCCTGCTATGAAAAAAAAGATATTAAAATTGAAAGGAAAAAGAAGTCCTTCTCAAGGTAAACGAAAAATATATCTCAATAAAAATGTAAAATCATTAATCAATTTAGTAAAAAATTATGGAGAGGAGGGCAAATTAGGCTATAATGAATTGCTTGAACTTGCTAAGGAGGAAGAAATAGTGGATCGTAAGTTTAATATTCATTTTAATCAAGCATGTTTTCAGGGGTATCTAAAAAAACAAGATAATTTTGTTCATTTAATTATGGATTATGATTGATTTATCAATGAGTTAAACTCATAATATAGCATTTAAAGAAAAAAGGGGTTACTTTATTTTTTCGTCTTTCTTTCTAAAAAAATAGAAACCTAAAACTAAAAGAGTTACCAATACTGGAAAAATAATAACTGCAGGATTTCCCCCACTGAAGAGAAATAAATAGTATGAAATTGTTAAAATTGAGGCAAAAAAAGCTATTACGCTTCCATATTGACTCGCAAAATTTTTAAGATGACGCATAACCATATTTACTTTGAAATTCGT
>JBHLOJ010000010.1:0-51248 GCA_048940605.1 Promethearchaeota archaeon | reverse complement strand
AATCAAATAACAAAAGAAATCTACTTTTTAAATGCTACTAGTTTGTCAATTAATGAATTTAACTCAAATCAGTATGTCAATCTTATCATGCTTGGCTTTGCTATCCCTACAGGAAAACTTCCATTCATAGAACTTGAATACTATGAGGAAGTTATTAAGGAATGGCTACGGGATCCTGATATAAACATAAAAGCCTTAAATCTCGGACTAAAGGAAGGAGAAAAAAGCATATTAAATAGAAAATAACCTTATTTTCTATTTATTTGCTTCTAATGGTTCATAAGCATGCTCTATTTTCTCTGTTATACTCCCTTCCTTACTATTAACTAGAATATCATCTTTGAATATTCTTTTAAACTCCAACCTCTTTTTCGCAACCTAATTATTTTCTAACAAATTAATAAACTGAACAAATAACTCTTAAATTAGGAGCAATAAAATATTAAGTTCTTTTGATTACTCTAACTAGTCCTTTTTTTCGGAGTTGCTCCATCATTTCTTCAATCTCATCTTCACTTTTTTGAGCAATCGAAGCTACCTGCTCAATTGTATTCATGCCATCACATATTTTTAGGACTTTGAATTGTTCTTTTGTAAGCATTCCCAATTGGACTGCCATTGGAGAAATTTCTTTGACAACAACGGGAATTCTTACTTCACCACCAGCTTCTGCAGTTTCCGCCCCAATTTCTTCTGTGGTTGGAGATTCACCAAAAAAGGATTTTACTCCAGTGACATCATAATTGTCGTTAATATAAACATAAATCGCATGTTCTTGTCCAGAAACATCATCAGGGTCTTCTAAATCAGGATTAGGATTAGAATGCTTATATTCTTTTGTATATATACCCATTTCAAGACCACTGATAATCTCTTTTTTATCTATATTCAATGAAATCATATCTTCACATATATCACACCAAGCCCATGCTTCAATAAGTTTGAAGTATTTTCTGACTTTATTTTCTGGCATTGCAATATACTTTAAAATTAGTTAAAATTTCTATATTATACACTAGGGTGTTGCTTAATTTAAATTTTGATTTATATTTTTTTTAATGATAATTTAGTAAATTTTAAATTGTTAACCATAAAAATGATTTTTGCCTATGACTATCTTTTAAAAACAAAAAGAATTAAAGCTATAGTATATTTTAAAATCCAAGCTTTATTAAACTAATATTTGATTACTTCATGAGCTCATATAGAAAGAACACCTGTTTTGGTTGTGGGAGACCTATTACACCATACGAATCTGCTGTGCACTTTCCTTGCCCTCAATGTGGAGACGTTACTATTTGGAGATGTGAACGCTGTAGAGAATCAGGTAACGCCTTTCGTTGTTTGAAATGCGATTTTGAAGGGCCTTAAAGATAATGTAAAGGATTTGATTATAATGGGAGAATTTATAGCATTAATTGATATTATTCCAGAAGATATTGATATTAATTTTGAAATCTTTATAGGAAAATTAAAGCAAATTTTGCCTGAGACTTGTAGTTTAGAACGTTATGATATACTTCCCGTTGCATTTGGTTTGAAAAAAGCAAGGGTAAGAGTGAGATATCCTGAGGAATGGGGTGGTACTGATAAGCTTGAGGAAATGTTTGGTCAAGTTGATGGTATCCAAGGTATAGAGGCCATTGCTTTTTCAAAAGCATAAATATTATATCTGTTTTTTTAACCTGTTCTCTTAAATAATTTATCTAATTCATAATATGAAATGAATCTTAAAGTAGGTCTTCCATGAGCGCAATGATAAGAATCTTTGCAAGCTGCTAAGTCTAAAATTAGATTTCGTATATCATGTAAGGATAAATCATCTCCTCCTCTAATAGATTTATGACAAGCTAGATAATTAATAATTTCTTCCTTTACTTCTTTGAAACTTTTATCCTTCCCGATTTCAGCAATGTCACTAATGATTTCTTTAATAATATTAATATCAGGGATTTTACTCATAATTGTAGGGATTTCTCTTAAAATAAAAGTATTCCCCCCAAAATATTCGAAATTAAACCCAAGTTTCTTTACTTCATTTAAATTATCTTCTAAAAAAATCTTATCACTAGGAGACACTTCAATTTTTAGGGGTTGGATCAATTTCTGTTTACTAACTTTGGCACTATCGTATAAATCCAAGAGGCTTTCTTTTTTTATTCTTTCTGATGCTGCATGTTGATCTAAAATGAAGATTCCCTCTTCATTATTTTCATTAATTCCTTCTAAAACAACATATTTTTTATTTTGTAGTTGACCTGTATAAGAAATCAACCGAATTTTAGGAAAATTATTTGAGATTATGTATTTCCCTCTAATATATGAGTCAGGTAAAGATTTTTCTAATTTTTTTTCAACTACTTGATCCATTAAATCTAATTGAACACCATTATCCATTACTTCTTTTCTATCTTCTAATGTATCTTGTATTTCCCTTAATGGACCTTCAATAGCATTTAAATCAGTTTTACTTCTTGCAATAAAATCCTCCAACTCAGTGGATATATATTTTGTTTCTTTTTCTATGAATTTTTCTTCAATAAAACCTCTTATAATGTTGTATACCTTGTTATATAGTGCCTCCTCCTTTTCAAATCTAACATAGAGTTTCTTTGGATGGACATTAAAATCTACTACTTTAGGATCAAGCTCCAAATATAATACAAAAAAAGGATATTTATTTATCATCAGAGTTCCTTCGTAAGCTTCTTTTATTGCTCTAAATAAGACATCACTAATAATATATCGATTATTAATGAATAAACTTGAATAATTTCTATTTTTTTTAGCAATTTGTGGATGTCCTAATAATCCATATATTTTTATAAAAGGTTTTTTTTCATAATATTTTACTGATTCCATAAATTTAGCGATTTTTTTTCCATAGATATGAAATACTGTCGTTTTTACATCATTATTCGCAGGACAATTTAGTATATCTAAATCATTATGACGATAAATGAAATGGATCTCTGGGAATGCTAGTGAATATCTTTGCAAATAATCTGTAATATGACTAAGTTCTGTAGAATCTTTCTTTAAGAATTTCTGTCTAGCAGGAATATTATAAAAAATATTTTTAACCTTTATATTAGTCCCAATCTCGCATGAGACTTCTTTTTTATCTATTAATTTGCCCCCATCTATAAATAATTGTACACCTTTCTCGTTCTCCCTAGTTCTTGAACTTATCTCAACTTGGCTGACCGCAGCAATACTCGCAAGCGCCTCTCCTCGAAATCCTAAAGTTGACAGAGTATCAAGATCTTCAATACTTCTAATTTTACTGCTAGTATGCCTTTCAAACGCAACTTCCATATCCTCAGGTGAAATACCGATACCATCGTCAATTACTTGAATTAAAGATTTACCTGATTTTCTGACTATTATTCTGATTTCTTTGGCTCCAGCATCGATACTATTTTCAATAAGTTCTTTTACAACATTAACGGGTCTTTCGACGACTTCTCCTGCAGCTATTTTTTCTGCCTCTAATATTTTCCTTATTTTTGGTACTTTCCCATCCATATCAAAGTTACTACTATTTTTCTTCAATTTATGTATAATTCTTTAAAACTAATATAATTCACATTACAATCAAATTTAAAATAATACTCTATTAAGGTTTAAATAAATCTGACTAAAAATCCTATAAGTAAGTCTTTTAAACTTCCTTAAATATATAAAAGTAATTTACATAGGAAATAAAGGAGGAAATTAATAAATAGCAATGAGTAATGAGAAAGAATATCCATTTACCAAGTATCTTATTTACCTTTTGATAGCAGTCACTATTTCATTTATTATTCTAAGGATACTCTTATATTTCTTTGAAACATCCTCATGGATAAAAGAAACAAAGGATATTGATTTTAAAATCTTGTTAGAGGGCATGAATAATGGGATAATTAATTTCTATGACCCTATAACTATTTCTGATTGGCCTCCGTATTACCTCTATTTTTGGTACTTTATATTTTTCTTTATATACATCATCCCTACTGAGGGTTTAATTGCAGTGTACATTTGGGATGCATTAAGATTGATATTAATAATCTTAGTAATAAGGGAATCACCTAAAGTGTTTAAAGATAAAAAAAACTTATTCTTTTTTTATGGGTTTTGTTTTATTGGCTACACTATTGATGCTTATTATAATAATGTAAATTTCATAATTGTATACCTATTATTTTATTCATTTATCTATTTAGAAAAAGATCAAAAATGGATCGCTGGTATTCTCTTTACTCTTGCAACTTTTAAAATAACTACAATCTTATTTCTTCCTGTTTTATTGATAGTTAAAAAAATTAAAGTTAAGGATCTCATCTATTTTTTAATCCCTTTTGCAATTATTTGCATCCCATACATGATTTTTCCTGAATACTTCTTTCAAATGATAACCAACTGGGGTCACAGTGATGCGGAAATTCATGGAATTTTAATTATTGACTCTATTATTTGGAAAGCTTTGCAACCTTCTCATTTAATGTTTATAGCATTATTATTGATAATCTTTTTAGAAAATATTAAAACCGAAGAGAGGAAGAATCTTTATCGCATAATTCTAGTTTCAATTATAACGATATACTACATTTACTTAACAACTATTGTTTTTATTATTCCAGTAATTATTGGTTAGAAAGATTTTCCAATTTTCTTTTTAAGATCAATAATTTTCTCTTTTAGATCATCCAGTGTTAATTTATCTATATCTAATTCTTTAATGTTTTTAGCCAAATTAAGTAGATTTTCATTTATTTTATCTTTTTTCTTTATAGAAGTGTCAAATAAACTTGTTTGTACGAATTTTTTCTTATGTGAAGCTTTTCTTTGAGATGCTTTTGCCAAATTTGATTTGATTTTAATTTTTAATTCCTTTAGTTCTTTTTTCTTTCTGTTTAACTCTTTTTCTTTCTTAATTAATTCCTCATCGGAAAATTCTATTCTTTCCTTAATCAAATTTAGTTCAGAGTTTAGGTTTTCAAGCTCATTTTTTTTTTCATTAATAACTTTATCATAATATTTACCTGATATAGTATTATTCCCGTTTTCTTTAATTGTTGTTCTGAAAGGATCCTTTTCTTCTATTTGTTCAAGAAGCTCAAATGCTCTTATAATAACATCATCAGGAATCCCTGCTAATTTTGCTACGTGAATTCCATAGGATTTATCAGTACTACCTGGTTTTAACTTTCTTACAAAATTAATACTCCCATCTTCATTTTCAATTATATCTAAATGATAATTTTTGACTCTTGGTAAATTTATTTCAGTTAATTGATGATAATGAGTGCTAAAAAGGGTTTTAACATTTAGTTCATTAAGTTTTTCAAGAGTAGCCATTGCTATACTCTGTCCATCACTAGTGCTGGTTCCTCTCCCTAATTCATCAATAATTATAAGACTTTTTGGACTAGTATAATTTAGAATTTTAGCAGTCTCAGTCATTTCAATCATAAAAGTGCTTAATTTTCTAGCAAGATCATCTGAAGCACCTATTCGTGTAAAAATTTGATCAATAATTCCAATGGTGGCAGATTTAGCAGGGACAAAACAACCCATTTGCGCAATAAGACATATTAATGCCACTTGTCTGAGATATGTGCTCTTCCCTGCCATATTTGGCCCAGTAATAATTAATAATTGGTCTTCTTCATTATCCAAATAACAATCATTAGGTATAAATTGTTCATCCAAATTTATTTGCTCTATTACTGGATGCCTTCCATCTTTAATGATAATTTTATTTCCATTATCTATCTTAGGGCGGCAATAATTATACTGCTCTGCAATTTCAGCAAAACTCGCAAGAACATCTATAATTGCGATATTTTGTGCAGTTTCAAGAATATTTTTGGTTTCTTTTTCTACCTTTTCTCTAATCGTGTTGAAAATTTCGTATTCCAAATCATTGATTTTCTCTTCAGCATTAATAATTTTTTCTTCAAGTTCTTTTAGTCTTTTTGTAGTATATCTTTTCGCATTTTTTAGTGTTGCTCTCTCAATATATTCTTCAGGGACATTTCGGATAATCGTGAGAGTTTTTAATGTTACTTCAATATAATAACCAAGGATATTATTATATCCAACCTTTAATCCTGTAGTTAAATTCCACTTCTTCTTTTGCTCTTGTTCATATTCAAGTACATATTTTTTGCCATTATGAATTATATCTCTAAGTTCATCAACATCATTGTTAAAACCATCGTTAATTATATTACCTTCCCTAATAGTAGTTGGGGGATTATCTTTAATTGAAATATCTATTAAGTCTTTGATTTCATTAAAAGTTTTTATATTTTCAAGGAATTTTGAAATTTCTGGAATATCTGCCTTTTTTAATAAGTTTTTAATATTTGGAACTTTGTCTAAAGAATTCTTTATATTTATTAAATCTCGAGCATTGGTACGACCTATATAACTAATTCTATTAATAAACCGTTCAAGATCACCGATAATTGCTAACTCTTCCCTTAAATCAGATCTTAAAAAGATATCATCTTTAAATTTTTGAATGATATTTAGTCTTTGATTAATTTCTTCAATGTCAGTTAGAGGTTGGAGTATAAACTTTTTTAATAAACGAGCACCCATAGGCGTCTGGGTATGATTAAAAATAGAATATAATGTAGCATCTTTTCCCCTTTCCCATAGAGATTTAATTAATTCTAAATTTCTTTGAGTAATATAATCTAAGTGTAACACGTTTTTTTCTTGGATTAAATTAATTTTAAAAATGTTTGGAATTACATCTCGTTGGGTGTCTTTCAAAAATGCTAAAAGCCCTCCAGCTGCTTGAACAGCCATCTCTTTATCTTCTAAGCCAAAACTTTTTAAATTAGAAATTTTGAAATGACGAGTAATTAATGTGTGAGCTTCATCATATAAAAAAACGTGTTCTTCATAAGATTTGACTATTATTTTTGTCAAATCTGTTAAGATAATAAAAAGTTTTTCATCTTTTTTTAATTCTGGAGGAATAATCAATTCTACAGGATCAAATTGAGAAAAAAGACTCAATAGTTTTTCTTGAGGATCTAGCTCTTTATTTGAAAATTCCGTTGCTACAAAATCTCCTGTAGATATATCCGCAAAAGCAACTCCGAAACCATTTCTTTCTTTTACCATAGAGGCAATATAATTATTTTCATTGGATTTTAACAAGTTTGGTTCTATAACTGTACCTGGAGAGAGAATACGAGTAATTCCCCTCTTTACAATACGACCTTTTACAGTTGCAGGGTCTTCTAATTGATCCACTATTACTACAGTTTGATTAAGATTCATGAGATTATTAAAATAGTTATGACCTGAATGGTGGGGAATTCCCGCTAATGGAACATCTCCTCTTTTTGTCAATGTAATCCCTAGAAGCTTTGAAATTCTTTCAGCATCATCATAAAAAAATTCGAAGAAATCACCCATTCGATAGGAAATTAGATAATCTGAAGGAAATCTTTTACGTATTGAATACCAATGCTTTAACATAGGAGTTAGCTCCTTTTCCTTTATTTCCTTCATATTTAGCTTATTAGTGAATTAGGAGATATTATTTCTATTTATAATCAATTATAACAGCAGTTTTATATTAACTGTATTTGTTAAAATTTTAATAACAATAATAATGAAGATAACTAGGTTTTTTATTATTCCTAAGACTCTCCCAATATATCATTACCTAGAAAAGTTTATTTTTTTCTATTTCAAATTTTGAGTTTATAGATTCATATAAGATCTAAAATTAGGAATTGTAAGATTAGTTAATCTTAAAAGTTTTAAGATCATAAAAGTTATTACTCATAAGCTTAATTGAATGAAATTTCACTTTACTGTATTATTATGCCAGAAAATATTAAATTAGCTATTATAGGTATAGGTAATGCCGCATCCGCTTTAATTCAAGGCATTGAATATTATAAGGATAGGTCTAACGATCGCGGATTACTTCGCCCAACACTTGCTGGGTATCGTGTTTCTGATATTGAAATAGTGGCTGCTGTAGATATTTCAGAAAAAAAAGTAGGAAAAAATATTTATGAAGCAATTTATGAAAATGAATTAGAAGTTGCGGTTGATTTCCATAATAAGGTTAAAATTCCTGTTGTAATGGGAAATATATTGGATGGTGTTATAGCGGAGACTCAAAAAAGTATTAAACCAGCACAAATTTTACCTGAAGATATCGCAAAATACTTTAAATCAACCGGAACAGAAATAGTTCTATGTTTGTTACCTTCGGGAGCAGATAATGCGGTTAAATTCTATGCTAACCAGGCTATTAAGGCTAATTGTGCTTTTATTAATGCTACTCCTACAAAGATAGCAACTGATGATGAATTTGCCAAAAAATTTTATGACAGCGGATTACCGTTAATTGGGGATGATTTACAAGACCAGTTTGGAGCAACAATTTTGCATAAAATGGTCATTCAACAGATGTTAGATAGAGGAATTGATATAAAAGAAAGTTACGCTCTTGATGTAGGAGGGGGAGCTGAAAGTTTAAACACAATTTACCGCGCACGTGAAATTAAACGAGAAATTAAGAGCATGTCTGTAACACGCGCATTAAATATAGATGCCCCAATAGTTGCTGGTACTTCAGATTGGGTTGAATTTCTTAATAATAAAAGAAATTCTATGCTCTGGATTGTAGGGAAGGGATTTTTAGGATCAGAAATAATAATGGATATAAAGATTCAAACTGAAGATGGTCCTAATGGTGGTTCAGTTTTGGTTGATGTCATTAGAGCTACAAAAGTGGCTATAAATCAAAGCGCTATAGGTTGTATAGATGAAATTTCTGCCTATGGATTCAAAAATCCACCAAAAGCAGTGAAAAATCCAACTGAAGCTTATAAAAATTTAGCTAATTTCATTTTAGGAATAAATAGGAGGAAATAAGCACATGAAAAATCATCATAATGAAAAAGAAATTCGGGTTGCTATAGCTGGGCTTGGAAACTGTGCTTCTGCTTTAATTCAAGGGATAGAATACTACAAATATATCAAGGAAGAAGATCTCTACATAAATGGGATAATGAATCCAAGTATTGGAGGATATCTCCCTCGTCATATTAATATAGTTGTTGCTTTTGATGTAGCTACAACTAAAATAAATAAGAATGTTTCAGAAGCAATTTATGCTGAGCCCAATTGTTGTCAAAAGATTATCGAACCAAATAAAATGCCAAAAACAGGCGCATTATGTCTTCCTGGTCCTATTTTAGATGGGTGCTATGAAAGTGAAGATGGCCGTATATCAACCTTAGATTACTTTAAGGCTTATGATGAGAGTAAAATAAAACCTGTTAATCTCTCTCAGACTTTAAAAGACAATGGGGCAGAAATTTTAATTAATCTTTTACCTGTTGGAAGTTATAACGCGTCTAGAATCTATGCTCAAGCTGCTATTGATGCAGATTGTGGTTTTATAAATGGAATACCTGAATTTATCGTTTCTGAACATCTTAAAGGTGATAAAGACTGGGTTGCTGAGTTTGAATCAAAGGGTTTACCCTGTGCAGGTGATGACATTAAATCTCAGGTAGGCGCTACTCTTACTCATAGGGTGTTAGCTAAAATGTTTCTAGATAGGGGAGTAGTTATAAATAACACCTATCAGTTAAATATAGGAGGAAATGGTGATTTCTATAATATGAAATTTGAACATCGTTTGAAAACGAAACGTAAATCTAAAACTTCTGCGGTTGCTTCAGTTCTTCCATACCCTGTTAACTGTAGAATTGGGCCAAGTGACTACGTTCCATTTCTTAAAGATAAGAAGGTTTGTTATATAAGAATAGATGGAACTACATATGGTAACTTACCATTAGTAATGGATGTTAAACTTCGGGTCGAAGACTCCCCAAATTCCGCTGGAGTTTTATTAGATATAATTCGGATTATGAAGCTTGCATTAGACCGAGGAGTATCTGGACGATTAGAGAGTATTAGTTCCTTTAGTTTTAAACATCCTAATATTCAACCGTCTTCGGATGTTATTGCTAAAAAATGGGTTACTGAATTTATTGAAGGTAAACGTGAGAGATAAAACTGAAATCTTTTAAAAGAGTAAGTTTTATTACAAATGTCTTTCTAACCACACATACATATCCTGATAGACTTGAGCTCTACCTTTTTCATTCCAAAGTTCATGAAGAAAACCCTCAAAGAGTTTAAAAGTTTTATCTTTACTCCTCACTTTTTTGAAGAGTTCTTCTGCCTTTTTCTTTTCAACTATTTTATCATTCCCACCTTGCATTATCAACACAGGACAAATTAAATCAGAAGCATTTTCCATAGCCCATTTTATATATTTATCAATTTCAGAAGCAGATTTTGCAGAAATAACATCAATTCTATTTTTATCCGTAATATGATTCCTTAATATTTTTAAATCACTTGTTAATTGATTTTGATCAATTTCATTGTTTAGAACTTTATTAGGAGATAATTTTGATATCGTGCTGGATATTGATTTAATAAATTTTTTACCTAATGATAATTTTCTAAACATTCCTAATAATGGTGAAGAAATTATAGCACCTGGTAATGTAGGGTGATGAATAGCAAAGATTAAAGCAATCAATCCCCCAAAAGAATGACCCATCAAAAATATTTTTTTATCTTGGGCAAATTCATGTATTAAATCTAAAAATAGGAGAGTATCTTTTTGGAGATGATCCATACTCTCTATATGACCAGGCATATCCCCTCTATTTTTCCCGTGCCCTCTTAAATCAAAAGCATATATTGCGTAGCCTTTATCTGTAAAGTATTCAGCAAGAAGCTTTAATCTGTCGGAGTGAGTACCCCATCCGTGTAATGTAATAATATATGCCTTGATTTCTCCAGATTCAGGTACCCAAAATTGATAAAATAATTTTTTCAATTCTCTGCCTTCAAAAAAACCCGTATCATTTTTCATGATTATGTCAAATAGATTTTAATATCATTTGTTAATAGATTAATGATAGTTTATTATATCTTTTTCTGCTTAATATTATTTCTCTTAATTGAAAATTCAATTACTTTTCATATACCGATAATATTCATAAAAGAAATATAAAAAAATTTTATATTATTACGTAAACTTCATAATAAATAGTATTTGTTCAATTTTCTTTGGCTTTTCATATGAAAGATACCGAAAAAATAGAAATCATTATTCATGGGCGAGGGGGTCAAGGAGCAGTAACGGCTTGTGAGATAATTGCGGAAGCAGCATATCTAAGTGGAAACTTTGTCGATGTGCATGCATACCCTTCATTTGGAGCAGAAAGAAGAGGTGCTCCTGTTCAAGCTTATGCAAAGCTCTCACGGAGGGAAACTATTTGGGATAGAGCTCAAATAGAAAAACCCAATATTTTAATTATATTTGATGAAACTGTATTAAATCAAGAAATAATCTCTTCCCTTCAACAAGGAGGTATATTCATTATTAATTCTGAAAAGGAACCTGAATTTTTTATAGAAAAATATAAACTAGGTAGCGATTCGAAAATCGTTGTTGCAGATATTAGTAAATTGGCTTTAGAGAAAAATCTTACCATTGACGGAAACCCAGTAATCAATACGCCAATCTTAGGTTTACTTTCAAAAGCATTTCCAGATTTAAATTTGGTTAATTTAAAAAAAGTTATTCTTAAACGTCTGGGCGATAAAGTTGGGATGTTGAACTATGAATTAATAGAAGAAGGTTATAATTTAGCTAAAATACGCTAAGCAGAATCATTAGTTTATCGGTTCATTTCAGAGGTAATTTAACTACAAAGGTGCTTCCTTTATCTCTTCCTTTTGATTCTGCTCGAATGTAACCTCCATGTAAATCAACAATCTCTTTTGATATAAATAACCCAAGCCCAGAGCCTTGAATATCAATAAATTCGAGTCCTTCCCCGTATCTTTCTATTTTGCCAAAGCGAGTGAAAATTATTTCCATTTCATCTCTGGTTAAACCTACTCCTGTATCACTTATAGATAGGATAACCCAATTTTCTTCTCCTTCCACTTTAATTCTAATCCTTCCTTTAGGGGGAGTATTTTTTACTGCATTCGATAATAAATTCATAATAACTTGTTCTATTCTAATTCTATCAATATCCAGCCATAATTTATTAGGAAGCTTTAAATCGATAGATAAATTTCTCTTTTTTATTAGATGCTCTACTTCTTTAGCACATTCATTTATCAATTCACATAGATTACTCATATCCTTTTTGAGTTTGAACTTATCATATTCCATTCTTGAGATGTCAATTAAATTGTCCACTAAATATTTTAATCTGTTCCCACCCTTGTCAATTAAAGTGAGGATCTCTAATTCTTCTTCTCCCATTTGGTCATTATAAACAGTAGTAAGAAACTCTGTACCTCCACAAACAGAAGCAAGAGGTGTTTTTAATTCATGAGCAACTCTCGATATTAGGTTTTTTCTAATTTGGTCAAGTTCTTTCAATTTTTTAATCTCTTTATTAATTAAAAATTCTGCTTCTTTTCGTGTTGAAATATCGATAAATAAAGCCTGAACTAAGTACTCGTTTTCTATTTGAACTAGAGAAGCCTGTAAATTTACCCATAGTAAACTTCGATCTTTTCTATACATTTGTAGATCAATACGATGCATTATTTCTCCTTTTATGAATTTTTTAAAAAGATCCATAATAGTTGGTAAATAATCTGGATGAATTACTGGAATTTTGTAAAATTTATTGCCCTGTAAATCAGCCTTTTGGTATCCAAACATAGTTTCTGTCCTTGGATTACAATCAACAATTTCCCCTTTAGAATTTATAAGAACAATAGAAAATGGACTATTTTCATAGAGATATCGATATTTTTCCTCAGATTCTAGTAATTTTTTTTCAGCTTCTATTTTCTCTGTTATATCGCGTGTAAAACCATAAAAGCCAACCTTTTTTCCCTTAGAATCAAATTTTAAATATGCTGTTCCATCTATTACTCGTATTGCTCCATCACTTCTTAAAACTTTGGTTTCAAAAATTGCTCTTGTGATCTCTTGATTATAAAGTCGATTAAATTCTTTATAAATTTCATCAATTTTTTTCTTTTCTATAATATCGCGATAATTCATTCTCGTTAATTCTTCTTTTGTATATCCTAAAAATTTGATATGATAATCATTGACAAATGTGTAATTTCCATTGAGATCTACTTCAAAATATCCATCCTGCATATTTTCAAGGATACTTCTATACTTTTTTTCAGATTCTCTTAATTTTTCTTCTGCTATTCTTTTTTCAGTTATATCTTCTGTTTGTACAAATACTAAATCTGGAGAAACATAGCCATAGTTTACTAATAAATATTTTTTTTCTCCTGTAAATTGAAATGTATATCTTATCTCTCTCCTAATATGCGTTTTTTCATCAAAACATTTGTGCAAATCTGCTAAAATATCTAGTCTATCCTTATACATTTCTGAAGCTTTATGACCTAAAACATTCATAACATTGCCATGTGTTAAATTTTCAGCTGCGTTATTAAAATCTATGAGAACAAAGTCTTCATTCAGTTTTTCCCAAGTATAAGCTGCAATTGGACCCTCTTTATAAAGAGCTTTAAACATTTCTTCAGAATCTTTTAGTTTATATTCCGCTTTTTTACGTTCAGTGATATTTTTACCAATACCTAATATTGCATAAATCATACCATTTCTCTTTAAGGGAATACCATAAGTTTCTATATAGATAAAATTTCCATTTTTTGCTCTTATTTTATATTCTCTGCGTTTTGACTGTTTTCCGGTTTCAGAAATTTCTTTAATTGCTCCATAGGCTTTTTTAATTTCATCTTTCTCAAGGACATCTAAAAATGTTAAACTTGATATTTCTTCTCTCTCATAACCTAATGAAATTAACGTGATATCATTCGCATCTAAAAAATTTCCACCCATATCACAAACATAAATTAAATCTAATGAATAATCAAATAAATCATTGAATTTTTCACGAATTTCGTTCCTATCATATTCTATCAAAACCATTATCATAACCTCAATGATTAGTTAATTTTGAAATACTTCTCCTCTTCTAAAAAGAACATGAAATTCTCCAATATTTATTTGTTTCTTTTAATAATATCTGAACACTTTTTGTTTCTCAGTCTTAAGGAATTAAATATTATAATTTTTATCAAACTATTAAAAGCGTTCATGCTACTCTGTTAAAAATAAACTCAATTTCTCTTTATGAAGAAAGAAGTTTTAATAACTACTTTTTCAATTGCTCTCTTTTATTATTTAATCTATTATGTGAGATTAATAGAAAAGGATATATAAAACATTTTCAAAGATGTGTGTAGAAACTCATAATAGACCTGAAGGAAAGATTGAAATTTTGAACCATAGTCTTTAACGAAATGGTAATTTTATTATAAATGTACTTCCTTTGTTTCTGCCTGCTGATTCTGCTCTAATTTCACCCTTATGTAAGTCAATAATCTCTTTTGAAATATATAAACCAAGACCAGAACCTTGGATATCTATAAATTCTAATCCTTCCCCATATCTTTCAATCTTTCCAAATCTTGTAAATATTCTATCCATTTCTTCTCGAGTTAATCCGATACCTGTGTCATTGACAATTAATTCAGCCCAATTATCTTTTCTATATAACTTTATTAATATTTTTCCATTAGGTGGTGTGTTCTTTATAGCATTCGATAAAAGGTTTATTATTACTTGTTCTATCCTTATTTTATCAACGTTAATAAATAATTCATTAGGAAGTTCAAGTTCCAAATCTAATTTACGCCTTTTTATCAGATACATCATCTCATTTGCACAATCCCGGATTATATCATTTAAATTTGCTGTTTCCAATATTAATGTAAATTTATCATACTCAATTCTAGTAATATCAAGTAAATTGTCAACTAAGTATTTTAATCTTGATCCTCCTTTTTCAATCATCCTTATTAATTCTTTACTTTCCCCCGTAATATCATCTTCAAATAGATCCAAAAGTAACTCTGAAGCCCCACACACAGACACAAGTGGTGTTTTTAATTCATGAGAAACTCGTGATATTAAGTCTTTTCTGATTTGATCTAGCTCTTTTAATTTTTGAATCTCCTCTTGTACTAAGAGATCTGCTCGTTTTCGGTCCGTTACGTCATGAAGGATTGCTTGAACTAAGAAATCTTCACCTAATTTTACTAATGTTGTTTGATAATTAATCCAAACTAAATCTCCATTTTTTTTATAAAATTGTGCATCAAATGGAGCTAAAGATTCACCTTTTAACAATTTTGGAAATCGTTCAAGCATCATAGGTAAGTAATCTGGCTGGATTGCTTTAAGATTCCTAAAGTTAATTCCGATTAATTCTTCTATTTTATATCCAAGTAATTTTTCAGTTGCGGGATTACAATACACAATTTTACCTGTTTGATCAATTAGAGTGATTGTAAATGGTACAGATTCAAATAGATTCCGATATCTACTTTCAGATTCTTTTACTTTTTGCTCTAGTTCAAATTTTTCTGTAATATCCGATATTACTCCTTGAATCATAATTGGTTGATTATCAATTATATGGGAGTTTAGATTTAAAACAATTTTTTGACCGTCTTTTTTAAGTGAATGTACAACATAATTCTTGACAAATCCTTGTTCTTCTAATATCTTTAAATAAATATCACGCTCACTTGGATTTTGCCAAAATTGCTTTATATTTATTTTTGATAGATCTTCCGTAGGTCCAAATCCTAATAAATAACTAAATGCTGGGTTGTAATTTAACAAATCACCTTCCCAATTTAACTGAAAAAAACCTACATCTAAATTATCAATCATATCTCGATATTTTTCTTCAGATTCTCTTGATTTTATTTCAGCTTGTTTCCGAATTGTTATATCACGAACTTCTCCTTGAATGAAACTCTCGTCACCTATTTTAAAAAGACTCGAGGATACTTCAGCAGGAAAAATCTCTCCGTTTTTCTTTTTAAAGTTAATTTCAAACGTTACAAAACCTTTTTTGGAAACTTCTTCAAATGCTTTTTTTGATTCTATAAGTTCACTTGTTGGATGTAGATCAGCAATTTTAAGAGATAGAATCTCTTCCTTTGTATATCCAAAATGCTCTAATACCTTTTGATTAACATCTATTATATTGCCCTCTAAATCATGTAAAAAAATGGCATCGTTGGAATGTTGGAAGAGATTTCTATATCTTTCTTGTGATTCTTCTAATTCTTTTGTTCTCATTCTCACTTTTTGAGTAAGTTCAATCTTAAACTTCTCTTCTAAATCTTCTTCTTTTTTCCTTTCAGTAATATCTCGTACGATCCCATAAAATCCTCTTTTCCTGCCTTTAGGATTATATTTTAAATATACAGAGGTTTCAAAAACTGCTTTTTCTCCATTTTTCCTTATAACTGGGAACTGAAATATATTCTGCTGAATTTCTGTTCTAAATACCTTATTAAATGTTTTAAAAACTATATCACGCGTTTGCTCATCAGTAGCCAACATATAATTTTCCTTTAACAATTCTTCCCTTGAATACCCAAGAAATTCACACAATGCATCGTTAGCATAGGTAAAATTTCCTTTCAAGTCAACTTCATAATATCCTTCTTTAATGTTTTTGATTATACTTTGATATTTTTCTTCCGAATCTTTTAATGTAATTTCAGTTAATTTTTTCTCTGAGATGTCTTTTGAAATCATTAGAACTCTTTTCCCTCTTTCTGTATCCTCTAATAGCTTGATTTTCACTTCAAGCCAAACTTTATTTCCATCTTTATTATTACATTGTACATCGACCACGACTTCATCGTCATAATCAAGATTTTTAAAAATCTTTTTAAACTTGTTAACATCTTTTTTATCGATGATCAGTTCTATGTTCTTGCCAACTAAATCTTTTTCTGAATAACCTAGTTGTTTTAAATGGAGTTTTTCATTTATAAATTCAATTTCTAAGTCTAAATTTATAATCCAGATTAGATCATTTATATTTTCAGATAATACTAAATAATTTTCTTTTAAAATTTCCACGACAATCCCTAAATCTATTATTTTTTTAATTTTTCCTTAAAGGATATAAAAATATATCATTAAAGTAGCCAAACAACATTAAGATATGGCATATCTTTTACATATTAGATTAATGAAATAATTAGTATTTATTTTTAATTTAAAAGACAGTATTATTCTCATGAGCTACTATTCTTCGATAACTAATAAAATTATACGATAATCTTTATTTTTGTAAATAAATTCTTATACAAGAATCTGATTTTAAACGAAGCTTGATGAATAGATGACAAACTCAAAAAAAAAATATCAAAAAATATTAGGCTCAGTTCAGAAACCTGTTATTGGGGAAGCAGGTCGAACAGGAACTTGGAGCTCAAAAAAGCCGATAATTGATTTAAAGAAGTGTATTCCAGTTAAATCTGGAAAACCTAGTTGTTTTAATTGCTGGTTATATTGTCCAGAAGCTGTAATCTCTAGAACAATTCCACCTCAAATAGATTTTAATTATTGTAAGGGATGTGGTATTTGCATGGAAGAATGTCCAGTTAAAGCAATAACGATGGAGGAGGTGAAAGAAGAATAACAACTATTGAAAAGGAAGGCACATCAACAATAGAAAATATCATGATTTTGACAGGAAATCATGCTGCTGCCCATGCATTCAGACAAGCAAGAGTAGGTGTTGTTTCTGCATATCCAATTACACCTCAAAGCCCAGTAGTTGAAAAAATAGCTGAATTTATAGCCGAGGGGAAACTAAAAGCAAGATTTGTAAAAGTTGAATCTGAACATAGCGCGATGGCCGTTTTATGTGCTGCTTCAGCAACAGGATCAAGAGTAGGTACAGCAACTTCTGCACATGGTTTAGAATTAATGTATGAAATGTTACCATGGGCTTCAGGGAATCGTTTGCCAATAGTTCTTAATTTGGCGACTAGGAGCTTAGGAGCCCCATGGTCAGTTTGGACAGATCATCAAGATTTTGTAACAATTAGAGATGTGGGATGGATTCAATTGTTTTGCGAAAATAATCAGGAAATTTATGATACAAACATTCAAGCATTTAAGATTGCAGAAGATCCAAGAGTTCTCCTACCTGTCGCCTGTGCTTATGATGGTTATGTACTTTCACACACTGCAATGCCAGTAAAGTTAGAAAGACAAGATATGATTGATGAGTTTATACCACCTCTCAAACATCATATTAATTTATCTGACATCTCTATTGTTAAAGGGATTGATCCGGTTACTACTCCTCAAATCGTCAAGCGAGATGAAGGTATCGTCCCTGGGTATTATGAATATAGATATTCTCTGCAAAAAGCATTAGAGAATTCAATTGATATCATTAAAGAAGTTCATGATGATTTTGTTAAAAAATTTGGTAGATCTTATGGAAATGGTATATTCAAAACAATTCGAACGGATGATACTGATACTATTATCTTTGGGATGGGTTCAGTAGCTTCACAATCTAGAGTTGCTATTGAACAACTTAGAGCTGAAGGGTTAAAAGTTGGCTTAATGAGTCTAAAATTATTTCGTCCCTATCCTGCAGAGGAATTAAGAGAATTTTTCAAAGATAAGAAAAACATTATAGTATTTGATAGAGATATTGGATATGGATATGAAGGTGTTTTATCATATGAATTAAAGGCAGCCCTTTATGGATTAAAAAGTCGACCAAATATCAAAGGGTTTATTGTTGGATTAGGAGGGAGAGATATTAAGACAGAGCATATAATTAGGGGTGTATATAAAGCTTTGGATGAATTTAAGGAAGGTGTCTTTTCAAATAAAACAGATTTCCTAGGTTTGAGCTTAGAAGAATTGAAAGATTATGATGAAGAAACTTATTTTAAAGGAGGATGAGAAGAAATGGTTAACGTGATGGATATTCCTGAAGAAGAATATATTTATCCTGGTACCCGTGCATGTGCTGGTTGTGCAATGGCTTTAATTTATAGGATTGCCCTGAAAGCTCTTGGTCCCAGTACAATTATAACTGTTCCTGCTTCTTGCTTAACCGTTCTGCATGGAATGCAAGGTTTTTGTACAACAAAAATTTCTGTATACCATACGCCATTCGCAACTACAGGAGCATCAGCATCTGGGATTTTAGCATCCTTAGAAGATAAAGGATTAGCAGATGAAATAAACGTTCTTGCTTTTGCAGGAGATGGAGGGACAACTGATATTGGGATACAAGCTTTAAGTGGTGCTGTAGAGAGAGGTACAAACTTCATTTATGCCTGCTATGATAATGAAGCTTATATGAACACAGGAGTCCAAAGGAGTGGATCAACACCATTCGGTGTTCAAACAACAACAACTCCGGAAGGGAAATTAGTTCATAAAAAGAATATGCCCAGAATTTTAGAAGCTCACGGGATTCCCTACGTAGCGACTGCTAACGTAGCATACCCACTTGATTTATATGAAAAATTTAAAAGAGCGAAGGACATAAAGGGCTCAAAATATATTCATATATTATCACCATGTCCTCCTGGTTGGGGATATGACCCAAAATATACAATGTTAATTGGTAGACTCGCAAATGAAACAGGTTTTTGGCCACTTTATGAGGTTATTGAGGGAACATTTGAGTTATCAAAGTCTAGTAAAAGATATCTAGACTCATCAAGAAGAAAGCCAATAACAGAATATTTGAAAGTTCAAAAAAGATTTAGCTCAATTGATAAAAAAATTATAGAAGTTTACGAAAAATACATTGAAAATGTTTGGATAGATATAAAAAGCAGACTTGAAAAATAATATATCTTTAATCCTCTATTTTTAAATTCTTATTATTGTTATTTTGTTATAGAAAGAAATAAAAAACAATTTTAGTTAATGTAATTAGATTTTATGAAAACATTCAGATTTGATGATTCAAAATCGCAGTGGGTAGAAGAAAAAGACCATCTCTTATCACAGGATATTTGTGTATTTTTGGATGATGAAGAAGAAATCATTTATCTATGGAAGGGATTGAAAACAAGTAAAGCAAGGTTTAAAAAAGCATATAAACAGATAAAAGAACTAATATCTAACTTTCCTGAATTAAACTTACAAATTATGATGGTAAAAGAAAACTTCCCAATCCAAGTACAAGAGAAGATAGACTCTATGTTAAATAGAGCCAAAAAAGAGAGAAATATGGTCTTTTTATTTAGCAGATTTATTACAATACGAATATATCTTATTTTTCTATTATGTATAGTTATATTTCCAATTATTTCTCTATTAAATTTGAGTTCTTCATTGCTATGGAATATTTCTGATGGTAATTATGAAATAAGTAGTAGAACATTCCAATTTTGGATAGAATTTTCTAAAATCTTAACATTATCAACTTTAATTTGTTTTATCATTAACATAATTATTGGGATTGTTGAACTTGAGAAACAGGTAATTGTATTTTCTATTGTTGGATTAATTATTTGTGTTGGATTATTTATCTATTTAAATTTTGATGTTTATCTATTTCTATTTCAAGAAGAATCAACTTTAACTCACTTTTTAATCTCAAGAAGGGATATTTACTACTTTATACTGGTGAATTTAATCTCAATTCTAATATTTTTTATTCCTAACTTATTTAAATTAATATCATTTCTGAAAATATACCGAAAATTTATCTTTTAGTTGAAATAAATTGGAAGCTGCAAATCTCCTCAAGGATTTGGAAAAAGAGGATTTTAGAATCCTTATGGCAATAGAGATTGGAATGAAACGATCGGAATATGTTACGATCAATAATATAAAGTTCTATTCAAGATATAAAATGGAAGAAACATTATTCCGTCTGAATAAAGTTCATAAACTTGATTTAATTATAAGAAATGCTTCAAAATATGAAATTGCCTACACTCTTAATTCAAAGGCATATGATCTTCTTGCTTTGCACACACTTGTAGAAAAAAAGGTAATTAGCCAACTAGGGCCTCTAATTGGAAAAGGAAAAGAATCTGATGTATATAGTTGTATGGATGATAATGGAAAAATTTATGCTGCAAAATTCTATCGGATGGGACGTGCAAGTTTCAGAAATATTAAAATGTACAGAGATCTCATAGGGGAAAGAGGGCACTTATCATGGCTTTATGTAAATCGTCTTGCAGCTAAAAAGGAATTTGAGGCACTGACAAAAATCTTTAAATTGAAATTAAATACTCCTAAGCCAATTGCATTTAATCGTCATATTATTGTGATGTCATATTTGAGAGGTAAGGAATTAGTTTATTATAAACAAATAAAGAACCCATTAAAATTATTTAAGAAAATAATTAAGCAAATTAGAATCATTTATCAAAAGGCACATATGATTCACGGAGATTTAGGAGAGTTTAATGTTGTTGTTAGTGAGAAAGGTAATATTCTGATTATTGATTGGTTGCAATGGATTCCAAGTGACCATCCCAATGCCAATACACTTTTAGAAAGAGATATCACCAATATTTGCACTTATTTTCAAAAGAAATTTAATATTGAGAGCAATGTGGATGACATAATAGCAGATTTTTATCAATGAATCTAGATTTGCTACTAAAATAATTCTTTTGATATTTTGCCTTGAATTATAATATCTTCCAAAAATTCTTCGTTTAATATCTCAAGTTCCTTGACATTTGGTTTTAAAAAATCAAGAAAAGTATCTAATTTTAGTTTCTTCTTCAAGATAGAGAATTTCAAATCGCTAATAATTGAAGCAACTCTAATTAATTCTTGAATTCCTTTATGAGTTCCTGGTAAATTTTGAAAAGAAGTAAATGAAAAAATTACATTAAAAATATTATTTCGAAAAGGCAAGTGTTCTATATCTGACAATATTAAAGATATATTGACATTGTCTTTACATCTCAATAGTTTTAACTTAAATTCTAATAACATATTCCATGAAATATCCATTGCTACAAAATAAAATCTTGAGGCAGTGTCAAAAATCTCGCTGTTCAAAATAAATTCAATTAAAAGTCCTGTACCACACCCCACATCTAAGACTCTTTTCTCTTTTAATTGATAATTACTTAAAACTATACTATATTTTTTTTCTTGGATTTTCTTATATCTTTTATCATAAAATTTTGCTGTTAAATTATAATTTTCAATAATCTTTTTCTTCTTACTTAGAGCTTTAAAATGCCTTCTCAATAATAAAACCATAGAACTTCAATCTTTCTATTTTAAATATCGATAAAAAGGTTTTAATTGAAAAAAATTTATCTTTAAATTATCTTTTCAATAAATATTATTTATATTTTTATTAAAAAAAGGTTTTAAAATGTCTTACAAGAATAACAATCAGCAGAGGTCAAAAAATCCTCTCTCCATATTACAGGCTGCCCAAAACAGCATAATTTTGCTTAGATTGAAAGATGGTACAGAATATAAAGGTTTACTAAAGGAAATTGACGCTTATATGAATATGATATTAGAAGATGCTACAGAGCTTTTAGAAGGAACGCCTGTTGCGAAATATAATGAGATTTTTATTCGAGGCAACAATCTTCTTTTCATAAAACCAGATGCCTCTCAAATTACGTAATCTAGGATCAAATATCTTCATATCCTTTACAGCTGAATTCATATTATAGCATTCTATGCCACAAATCTAAAATAGGATTACAAATTTAATAGTTTAGGAATTATTTTACCACTTTTAATTATTGCATAAGATGCGGGTTGGTATATCCCTCTATAATTAGCACTTGAGAATATTGATAATAAACGATTATCAAAAAACCACCTATATCCTTCTGTGAAGCATTCATGAGCTCTAATAAGGAATTTCAGATTGTTTTCCTTCATAAAGTTATCAAAAACATCTTTTCCAAAAAACTTAATACCAGCACCTCTAAAACTATCTGCAAAACCTTTTAATCCTTCTTTGGGATCATTCCAAATAATCTGAAATATCCCTTGGGAAATGGAACTTAATATTGATTTTATTTCTCTAGTTTTTACACCTCTCAATTTCTTGAGAATATCATTATCTTGGGAAATTCCACCATGAAGGCATAAAATAGTATTATTAATAATAGCACATAAAGGGAGTAAATTATACAATTCTAAGACCTCGTTAAATTTGCTAGAATTTCTGAATCTACTAATAAAATCTTGAAAAAATCCATAGTATTGGTTCATTTCTAAAGTTTCATGATTTCCTTTAAGTATATAATATTTATACGGTTGAAGAATCTTTAGAGCCAATATAATTAATAAACATTCTAACTGTTTTGGGCCACGATCAACAATATCTCCCAAGAAAATAACTATTTCTGGCTTATTTTCATCAATAAGTTCATTTAATTTTAGTAATGTGTCTAAATTTCCATGGATGTCACCAATTACATAAGTCTCTTTATCAATACCTTTAAAATTAAACTCTAAAAGTAAATTTTCTTTTTCAAAGATACTTTTAGCATTTTGCAGAATTTTTGAAATATCATCAAATCCTAAATCAGATACTAAAAATGGATTATTAATCAATTCTTTTAATATTTCCCGTTTAATCAAAACTATCCTCTTCTAAAAGAATCTTAAGAAATTTTTCTCTATTTATTATTTCTTATTTTTAATATTATTTCTATAATTTTTATTAATAAGGAAATCTAATTTAAAAACAAAATAAGCAGAAAAATCTAAAAATTGTTTATTTTCTATGAATGAATTGTCATCCCAAGGGTTATTAACATACCTGAATAAGGTTATAAAAGACTTTGAGAGGGAAAAACTAAATAGTAAAGCAAATAATAGAAGTATAGGAGTAATTTATACTCCTCAATCTGTTGTTGATTATATCGTTTCAAATGTCTTCAGATTATATTTTGAAGGGTTTTTTAAAAATGTAAAAATTTCTAATAGAAATTCTTTTTTTAAATTTTTACAACAGAATTTATCTGAAAACCATTACCTAAAAGATAACTTTATCAAAAAACTCAAAAGTTTTAAAATATTGGATCCTGCATGTGGATCTGGAAGATTTATAATTACTGCTGCTAAAAACCTTTATCAATTTTATAAAATTCTCGATTCTGGATTAGATGATTATGAGATAAAACGAAGAATTTTGCAAGAAAATCTTTATGGGATTGAAATTGAGAAGTCTGCCTATATTATTACCAAATTACGTTTAATATCATGGCTTTTTTCAGGTAATGTCAACCACTATAATTTCCCTAAAGACAATATAGAATGTTTAAACCTAAAAGAGATTAATCAGTTGATCAATAAAATCGACATTAAATTTAACCTAATCAACTTAGATTTTCTTTTAGAGTTTGAATCTGAAAAATTTGATATAATAATAGGAAATCCCCCTTATATTGAAAATAAGAAACTTAATACCAAGTATAAAAGTAAATTGTATGAAAGATTCAGGTCTGCATATAAATTATTTGATCTCTCAGTTGTCTTTATTGAAAAATCTATTGAATTATTGAAAGATAATGGTTATTTGTCTTTAATTTTGCCTAATAAATTTTTATCGGCTGATTACGGAATTAAAATACGAAAAATATTAATAGAAAACCTTGAACTTAAAGAAATTGATGATATATCTTCTTTATCAATTTTTCAAAAAGCAGCGACGTACCCAATAATTATATATTTTAAGAAATGTTATCCTGATGATAAGATTGAAATTATTATTAGAAAATTTGATGAACTTGCTGATCTTCTGAGCTTTAACGGTTCAAAGTTAATTAAATTCCATCAGAAGTTAATCAATGACCTCCCCTCTAATGTAATTCCTATTTCAGACAATATTGAATTAGTTGAATTTTTATGTAATAACTTTGAAACATTCAAAGATACATTCAAGGATTTAAAAATAATATATCGTCCATTTGGATTTTTAAAATACGGCAAATATTTTGATAATATAAGTGAAAGACTTCATTCCGATAAAGATCTTTTAATGATAGGGACGGGAAATGTTGGAAAATATTATATTAAATACAATAATAGAATAAAAATTGCCAAGAGAGATCTTGAAATTTCATATTTTAAGTATAATTCTACTTTTAAACCTATTTGGCAAGACCTCAACCATGAAAAACTTATTTTTAGAGAAATAGCTAAAGAATTAACCTGCGTCTATGACCCTGGAATCTTTACTAATATAACGGGATTATATTTCATAACAATTCCTTCGATAACTACTGAAAGATTATATTGTATTTTAACAATACTGAATTCTAAATTGCTAGACATAGTGTTTAAAACATTATTTGGGTCTCTTCACATGGCTGGGGGCTATTTAAGATTCAACGGTAGCTTTATTAAAAGATTACCTTTACCAAGAAAATTTCCTTTGTTTTTATCACAAATGGGAAAAATTTTACAGCTACTTTCACAATTAAAATATGATTTTGAAACAAACGAGGGATATGATAACACTTACTACAATCAGATAATATTATACCTTAGTTTTTTTAAAAGATTGAATAATTCTTTGGTAAATTTATTGTATTTAGATAAATTTTATTTAAACTCCAATTTGGATTATTATTTATTAAGAGATTTACTCGATTTAAAAATTGAACCACAATATATTCCCTATAAATTCCTAATTCCCCGATTTGAAGGTAATAATTATAGGATCTTTTCATTAAATGAATTAGATTCAATTTTAACCAAAATAAAAATACTCTATAACCAATTAAAAACTAACATAAGATTATTAAATCAAATAGACGACCTAATGAAAAATAATTTGTTTTTGAAGGCAATTATAAATTAACCTTTTTTTAGGTTCAATCGAATTAAAATTAAATTTTAGCAAATATTATTTAACTAAAATATTAATTAGAAAAATTTAATTAAAATTGGGAGTAAGTATTATGGCTAAGAAAAAAGTTGCTCCAAGTAATGATGAAGATCTTGAAATTCCAAATGGAAAAATGGATGAAGATGGGGATGAAATATTAGATCTGTCTGATTGGAAAGATAATTTAGAAGAAGATGTTGTATATGAAATCCCGGATGATGATGATATGATCGAGGAAGAGACTGAGGATGAAGAATTTGGCATGGAAGTTGATGAAGTTGTCAAAATGTTACGAGATGTAAAATGTAAACCTTGCCCCGGTTTGAAGAGTAAACCAGATTGTAAAATTGCTCACGATTATGGGTGCCCAAAACCAAAGAAGCCATAACAAATATATATTATTTTTTTATTATTTATTCGCTTATACCATCCATGATTATATATCTTAGTGGAATAATTTGCTTTCAAACACACACAAACGCATAGTAGTTATCATTATTGATATATTTTTGAGCTGGTATATATGGGAAGTAAATCTTTCTTTAGGTAATCTATGTTATACAGCCGATTTTTCAAGATGTTTACTGCTATCTATAACCACCTTTTTAATCTTCTATACACCTTTTGAAATTTATTTTTCCTTTCGTGATCTCTGGTTTGATCGTTGGTCAAAACTATATCATAACGAAATAGAAGTATCAACAATAGATATATATGTTTCAGATGGATTTTTATCCACAAATCTAATAAGAAATAAGAATCAAGCAAAAATTAAATTAAAAAATGCGATTATTATACTTTGTCATGGATTTTCAGACACGAAAGAAACACTTGAGTATTTTTATTACCCCCTTGCATACCAGGGTTATATTATTTTAGCTTACGATGCCCGGGGTACAGGTAAATCTAAAAAGGCAGGAAAAAGAAGTAATTTTTTAAGAAGAATTGAGGATTTTAAAAAAATAATTGAGTGGGTGAAAAATCAAGAAGAGTTTTCTACTATGTCAATCCATTGTATTGGTTTTAGTATAGGGGCAATAACGGTATTATCTGGAGGTTTTTTAGATAAAAATGTAAAGAAGATAGTTGCAATTTCTTCAATGTCATATTACAAGCAAAATATTCCTAAATACAATCCAATTATTATGCTGAGTTACTTCTTAAAAGGTGTAAAATTATTCCCAAAAGATAAGGAAAATAAGAAATTATCACCCTTTTTATTGATACAGCAAGTAAAAAGAGAGCTTCCCTTGGAAGAATGGAAATTTCTCTCTAAAAGGGTCATGTTAATCCATTGTATTAATGATAGAATAATAAAATTCAATAATTTTAGAGAAAACAGAAGTATTTTAGAGATTTTAGAAGAAAACGTGCTCATTTTGAAGAAAGGAGGACATTCAAACAAAAAAAATGAAAGTGCGTTGGTTGGGGCAACTCTCAAATTTATTAATTCTTAAAGCTCAAAAATTCCTGGTATTTTCATATTTTGTTTAGTTTAAATAACCTGATGCTAAATTTCTTCTAATGATATTTATATTATAATTTCTCAAATGTATGAATGTAAAATCTGTGGGAAATCTATCAAAATGAGCAATTTAAAAAATTCATATCAAATCACCTTAGGAAATATAAAATATGGAAAATTCCATGGAGCAGAGACTTATTATTATCACGTAGGATGCCTAAATAATGGTGACCCTGAAGAAGTGAAATTAAAGATTCTTGTTATTTAAAACCTCAAGAATTAAAAAAGAGTTAAAATCTCCTTTATTGACTCAACTACTAATTGAATACTCATTTTGATTAATCTTATTTTATTTTCAAAGTAATTAATGTCTGCTTTAGATTTTTCAATTTCATCAAAAATGTTAAAAAAATGTTTATGAGTTTCTAATTCCATTGAATATACTCCTTTTCTCTTAATTGCATCGTTCATATTTACAAAGCAACCATGGTCATGAAAATGATGGTTAAATGCAGGGAAATAGGTTTCCCATAATACATCTTTTAATTTGGTATAAACATTTTGTGCTAAACGCTCACAAAAATCCTTACTTCTATTACTATAACAAAAGTAAAAAGGTAATTTATCTTCATTTTTAACCACAAAATCTTGAAGGTTTTGGGTTACTGATTCTAATTGGTTTAATGTTAGATTTATATGAGTATGGTCAGCATTAGGAGTACATTTAATAAATAGAGGTTTTCTGAAATAAGGAATATTATATAATTTAATAATATTATAGATTATTCCCTCCTTAAGCCAATGAGAAAATTTGTAAGAGATTGAGTCTTTTTGTAAATTAACAACTAAATCAGTTATAAACCTTTTAATTAGTGATGTTTCATGAAAATCTAAAATATATATATGGATATTGTCTTTTTCCCAATATTTTTCAAGGAGACTATATAAAATTTTCGCGTGTTCTGGAATGGGATATTGATTTATCTCATCTTCATCATTCCTATAATCAGGAGCAAAAGTTTTTCTCCAATAACGATTGAGGTTTCTTCCATTTCTTAGATAATATCCAGATTTATTATCTTTTTTTGGATTTATAAAACCATAAGGATTCATTAAAGGTGTAAAAATTAAGATCTGATTATTTATCAAAATTTCATCAGGATGGATTATTGAATCTTCAATTTTATCTAGAAACTCAATAATTCCAAAAAGACCACTGTATTCATTATGTTGAGCTCCAGTAAACACCTTAACATAACTAGTTTCTTCAGGATTCAACGATTTCGCGATTATGATAACTGGAATTTTACCTTCTGCTGTTTCATAATCATTATAATGAATGTAATTTAATCTTGAAAAAGATTTTAACTTATTCAAGATTTCTTCATATAGTATTTCTCTATTAGGCAAATCCAGTAACCGAGTCAAAATTTCTTTATTAAACATAATTTAACCAATCACTTGATCCCAATTGGAGAAATTTATTATTTTTTTATAATTTTTAACAATATTAGCAAATATTACACAACCAATACAAAACATATTTACAAAGTCTTCTTCACTTAAGTTTAACATTTTACTTGTCTCTTTAGAAAAACCAACCCCTCTTTTCACTTCAATTTGACCATTATATCCCGACAAGTTTACAACAAACTCTTCTTTATCTAACCCAACTGTAAATTTTCCTCGGGAGATTCTTCCTAATCCCCCAATTGGTATTACTTTTCCTTTACTCTGAGCTAAATAAATCCGCAAGTCAAATGTATGCTTTCCTCCACACCAATCAATTAATGAAAAGTCTGCTTTTTCTTGTATTGTATATGGGTACGGATCACGATTTTTCATAAACTTATTAAAAAACTCGTTCTTACTTGTTTCAATTATCTTTTTTAAATTAGTCGGTTGTTCGTCTTTAGAAACCGGGATAACTCCTGCTCCTCCTGATCCTCCACTAGGTTTTATAATGAATGATTTATTATAATTTTTTAATAGATAACTTAATTTATCAATTAAGTCTTTTTCATTAAAGGCTCTAGTAAATAGTAGGTATCTGAGATTATATTTTTTTAGAATCTCTTTACTAAAAAAGCTTGTGAGGTATGTTAAAGATTTATCATCTGTAATCTTAAATATTGGATTTACGATTATTGTTTTAATGAGGCGTATATCTTTACGAATCTGTTCATGGAAATTTTTATCGTTTAGACGCCTCGTAATACCATCACCGATCAAAACACTAATTATTTCACCTTTATACTTTATAACACCCTCAGAAAATGAGAGAGAAGTAGATAATTGTCTGTAATCGGCTATAAGAAAAATGATTTTCGCATGAAAATCAATATTAAAGTTTTCTCTATTGAAAATTTTAACCATATATCCTTCTGATTTCAGTGTTTTTCTAAAATGATCAATCATAATTACTTTTTCATGGATTAAAGCATCATTAACCGGTACACCAACTAATACAAATATTTTATCGTCTTTTCTTACTTTTTTTTTAATTGCTTGATGGATCGCTTCAATATATCCATCATACAGCAAGGTTTGCTGTTTTCTAGTAATGATAGAAAGTCCTCTATGTGATCCACCATTAGTTTCTAAAAGGAAAAATCTTTTTCCTTCTGGCTCATCAGACACCATGAAATCAATACTCCCTGAGTAAAAAAAATCATCACTAGCTAGAAAATTATCCTTATTTATTTCCATCTTCTTTAATGCTTTATTTCTAATATTATCTACAAAAAAATCCTGCTGTGAAGCTCTCAATTCAGCGAAAGATACTAAATCTAAGCCTAATGACCTTCCAAGCTTAAATAATTCAAGATCAGAGTCAGTAATTTCGGAAGACATTAATTTAAGGAACTTAGTAAGCAAATCCTCTTCCATATATACCATTTAATATTTTAATTATATAATAATTCTAATACGAACTCATTTTATAATTTTTTACCAAATTCTAATTGTTTTAATAACATAGAATAAAAAATCTTGGATTAGGGTAATGTAAATTCATAGAAATAATCATAAATATAAGTAACCTTGATGATTACCTTTTGTAGATAATCTAAGGCTCCCAAGAAGGATTTTTTTTATTTTGAGTTGGTCTTTATAAGTCAAGTCTGAATAAAGTAATATGTAATTTTTCTCAACATTAATATTAAAAAGAAGACCAATTTCAATTAATTTAGACTTTTCTGTTAATAAACCAATTATTACATAATGGTAAGGTAAATTCACTAAATTATTAAGATTTATTTCTGTTTCAACAATTACATTTAATTCCTTATCATAATCAGTTTTAATAAATTTGATATCATTTAACGGGATAGAAATTTTCCTAAAATCCTCAAATTTTTTTGAAAATTGACTTTGTCTTAGAAATCTTCTTTCATCTTTATCTCTTTCATAGAAATAATCATTTATTTCTTCTATCAAATACATTTTTCCACTTTTTCTTATATCTGAAGCCGTATTTTCAATATTCTTTAATTCTTCAATTGATTCATCATGAAATGCAATTAAAATGTCTGGATCTATAGTTTTTATGAAAAAATTCTTATATACAATTCCTGCTTCAGTTTTTATCCAACCATCTGTATCAATCAAAACAAAATCAATATCTTTGTTGTCAGCAATATAATCATCAATCATTTTCCTACAAGAGAGTGATACAATAAATTTATAATCTCCTTTGGGGTATGTGGCGCCAATAAATATTGTATTTTCGGAATGTATATTTTTACTCGAAATAATGTATTCTTTTATCGTACCTAAATTGATTGTAGTCGGAATATAGATAATTTGTTGTCCAAGATCAGAATCAAGGTATCCTCCTTTTAATCCTTCTTTTATAAAGCTATTCGCTAAATATTTAATAAGTGTAGTTTTTCCACTACTAAAACCAATCACCATTATTTTTAAGGGACTTTCCTTTTCCTTTTTCAGTTCTTTTAGTATTTCATTTTTAATATTAACCCATGTTGTTGAGATTGAATTTTCTTTGACTAATTTTAGGTTTTGTTCGTTATTAGTATAAATTTCTAATTTAGATTTCTCATTTGCGTAGAGTGGATAACATTGGGCACCAGGTATTATTAAAACATTTTGATTTTCATCATTAGACATATCTCCTACTAAATCTTCCTCTTCGGGAAGAAATATCTTCCCAAAAACGTCTAATTTTCCCTCTAATAATGTTACTCTTGCGGGGCCTTTTACTAATAAAGTATTTCCCTTATCAATATTCTTAATCATGAGTTATTCATCTAATGTACAATTTAACTTAAATAATTTTTTTGTAGACTTTTCACTATTAAATACCCTTTACTTAATACCACAATTTCTCTTTTATTTTTAGAAAATCGGAAAATAGAGACTTTGAACTTCATAAATTTATAAAATATAATTCTTTATTTATTTTCTCTGAGCTTTATAGCAGGGAATACACATACTACTATTCTTATAAAACATAAGTCTACTATTCATAGTAGGTTCACCACAAATGTCACAAGGAATAGAATCTTCTATCTCAGCAAGAGTAGGAGGATTAAACTCAATTTCATATATTGAAAAAATTTTTTCGGGTTTTGAATCAAGTAAATATTTGATTCGTTCGTGCTTTGATAATTTCTTTTTTTCAAAAGCTTTACTGTTTAGGGATAATTTTAGCGCTTTTTGAGTTTCTCTATTATAGAAATAGTAGTTGGATTTGCCGTAATCTTGATGAATTAGATTACCTTTCCCAAAAGTCGTTCCTAAAAGAACTTGAATCGCATCCACAGAGCAATTATCATTCTCAACAACCGCAACAACTTCTTCATTAGGAGAATAATTGAAACCGTGCTCCAACAGATATTTAACAGCTAAAACACCAATAGATAAACCAGGGCAAATATGGCCATGAAACCGCGCAGCCTTTTCCATTAAATCTTTAGTTTCCATTTGAGGTGATATATTTTTTTTGTTAAATACCAATTATATAATTTATTACATGTTTTAAATATATTTAATCTAGAAGAATTTAATTAATTAAAAGGCATAGCAATTTGAAATTTTTAGTTGATTCAATGTTAGGTAAACTAGCTCGATTCCTAAGGATATTTGGCTATGATACTTTATATGCAAACGATTTAGTCGACTTTTTCAAAACAGATCCCGTTCCTGATGACAAATTATTAGCTTATGCGAAGAAAACTAATAGGATTGTTATAACAAAAGATTATCAATTTTATAAGAAGGGGATTGAGAATGCTTTATATTTGAGAGGAGAGGGAGTATATAATTACTTAAGTCAATTAAAAGAGGATCTAAGATTGGAATTTAAATTTAATATTGAAAATGCGAGATGTTCCATCTGCAATTCAAAGATGGCAAAAGTTAAGGAAAAAGGTGAAATTAAGGATTATGTGCTACAAAATACTTTTAATAAATATAATGACTTCTATCAATGCTTAAATTTGCAATGTAAAAAAATTTATTGGAAAGGGTCCCATATAGATGATATTGAGAATAGATTAGGAGGGAAATTTATTGAAGATCAATAGCTTCATTCCTGCTTTTTTTGAAAATATTTTTCTTTAATTTCCATAAATCTTTGTTTTGTTTGTTCAGCAAGTTCAATGTAATTTCCTTTCATATACATATTATGGGCTTGATTTAATAATTCAAGACATTTTCGATACTCTATATTCTTGAAATGATTTTCTGATAAAGATACTAAGTAATCCCCTTTTTTTTTGTAGAATTCAATAAATTGGTCCGAGGTATCAATTTTCTTGTCCATTCTATTCAATCTACTAATAATCTGATATAAGTAATATTATATTATGTGTTCTAAATTATAATAACTTATCTAAAATTTATTTTATATATTTGACTATTTCATTTTCCGAATATGATCTAGCTTTCTGCGTAATTTTCAATTCTATCTCTATATTCTAAAACAATCTTAGCAATTTCACCTAAATAATTAATTGGACTCATAGTCTTTCCACACCTGCTGCACTTATAATCAAGCATCCCATCAATTGAAACCATGGTCCCATTTTCACAAAAAACACATTGTTCAAAAGACCATCTATCAATAACTTTTATAACTTCTGAAATAAACTTTTTTCGAAGGACCTCTGTCATAATAAATCTTAGTTCCTTTTATTCTTACTTTTGTTAATAATATTTTATGAACTTTTTTGTTATTATAGATAATAATGTAATAAATAAATTCTTCTAAGAATTAAAAACTCTAGGCACAAATCCATCAATTAATAGACAATCAAGTAATACAACTGAAGTCATCGCTTCAACTACTGGAATTACCCTTGGTACTATACACGGATCATGACGACCAGAGAATTCGATCTCAGTGTTTTCCATTGATTCGATATTTACAGTTTTTTGGAGAATACCAATAGAAGCGGGAGGTTTTACAGATACTGTAAACTCAATAGGCATCCCTGTAGAAATCCCACCAATGATACCCCCAGAATCATTTTTAAGAGTTTTTATCTTTCCATCTTTAAGGATCCAAGGATCATTATGCTCAGAACCTTTCATTCTAGAAGCTTTAAATCCTGCTCCAAATTCTATGCCCTTAATTGCGGGAATTGAAAATATCGCTTTACTTATATTTGATTCGATGCTATTAAAAATTGGACCACCTTTTCCTGCGGGAAATCCATTAACTATACATTTTATCAATCCACCTATTGAATCTTTATGATCTTTGACCTCATTTACTAGAGCTTCCATAAGTTTTGATTTTTCTTGATCAAGCGTTCTTACGAGAGATTTCTCCCTCAGTTCTAGAAATCTTATATAATCACTTACATCATATTCAATTTCATCAGTAATGTTTCCAATACTCTTAGTGTAAGCAAATGTAATAATATTATATTTTTTGAGAATTTGCTTAGCTATTGCTCCAGCCATAACAAATCCTGCTGTTATTCTCCCAGAAAATCTTCCAGATCCTCTATAATCGTAATGATTACCGTATTTCTTTGACGCAGTAAAATCTATATGAGAGGGACGTAAAAATTTTTTAAACTCTTCATATTTTGAAGAATCTATATCTTTATTTTCAATAATCAAACAAATAGGTGCTCCAGTTGTTTTTTTATTGAAGATACCTGATGCAATCTTTACTTTATCTTCTTCCATGCGAGGTGTTGTTAGATATGACTGTCCTGGTTTTCTCATATCTAATTCTCTTTGGATTAATTGCAAATCTAACTCAATTCCTGCAGGAGTACCATCCACAATAATTCCAATTAATTGCCCGTGAGATTCCCCGAAACTTGTTATTTTAAAGATTGTTCCAAGGGTATTATCAACCACAAGAATCACATTTATTAAAAAATTTTTTTCCAATATTAATTAATTAATATTATATCTATTATTATCTATTTATCAATTAATGGATATGGACATATACCCATTAACTAATAATTTAATGGGGGAAATAACAGCACCAGGGTCAAAAAGTTATTCACACAGAGCATTTATAGCAGCGAGTCTTGCTGAAGGGATTTCTGTAATTAAAAATCCACTAACAACTGGGGATGCTGCAATTACAATGAATAATTTGAAGTTATTAGGAGTTAAAATAATAAAGTCAAGCGATAATTCTTATGCTGTTAAGAGTAATAAAGAACTTTTAAAAAAAGATAAAACTCCTTTAGATTGTCGGAATTCTGGAACATCCATTCGAATATTTAGTGCTCTAAGCCTTCTTGTTAAAGGTGGTCTTTCATTAACAGGAGACTTCTTAAAGCTACATAGACCTATTATACCACTTCTTGATGCTCTAAAATCATTAGGAGCAAAATACGTGTTATCTGACAATAAAATTAAGATTGAACGTAAAAAGCCTTTATGTAATAAAGTAAAAATACCTGGTAATATTAGTTCTCAATTTATAACTGCGTTATTGATGATATGCCCTCTATTACCATGTAAAGATAAAAATTTCATCGAAATCGAATTAACAACCCCATTGGTGTCTGTCCCCTTTGTAAGAATTACTTTAGATGTTCTAAATACATTCGGGATTAATATACAAGAAGATCTTGAAAAAGGAAAATTCTACATAACCAATGAACAAAAATTTCGAGCTCAATCGTATGATGTTCCTGGGGATTTCTCTTCTTCTGCATTTATTATAGCAGCAGCAGCTTTATCTCCTAAACCATCAAAGGTTAGTATTAATAACCTAAGTATGTCTAATCATCAAGGTGATAAGAAAATTGTCGAGATTTTTAAAAAAATGGGTGCTAATGTTGAATTCAATGGAGCTAATAAACAAGTTATAGTAAACGGAGATTTTATTAAATATCCTTTAAATGGTATAGAAATTGATTGTAGTAATATTCCAGATCTTTTTCCTATATTATCTGTTGTGGGAGCATTTGCTAAGGGAAAAACTGTTTTGTTTGACTCTTCTCAACACCTTCGATTCAAAGAAAGTGACCGTATAGCTGCTATGGCTCGAGAATTAACTAAAATGGGAGTCAAAATATTGGAAGAAAAGGATAGATTAACTATTTTTCACTGTGATAAATTAAAAGGTATTGTAATAGATCATGAATATGATCATAGAGTTGCAATGGCATGTATTATTGCAGCTTTATATGCTTCTTCAAAATCCCATATTAAAAATATTGAAATCGTAAAAGATTCCTATCCTTCCTTTTTGGATGATTTACAAAAATTAGGTGTTCCACTAGAGATAACGTAATGTTATTTTTAATTATCTAAAACTTTTCTGCCTACGAGCACGTGCTTTTTTGCCACCAAACTTCTTTGGTTCAGTCCTTCGGGAATCTCCACTTAATAATGAATCGTCGTAATCTCTAAATGTGCGCTCTATTGTTTTTGTTCCAATAAATTTATGGATTGATTTAGCAATAGCCATCCGAACAGCGTCCGTCTGCCCACTAATCCCACCACCTTTGACTCGAACATTGATATTACATTTTTCAAGCTTTGGGTGATTTACAATTTCAAGGACTTCTTGGATCCTTAACCTTGCTATTTCAGGTTCATATAAATTGAGAGGAACATTATTAATTTTAATTTGTCCTTTTGATGGATGTTTTAATACAACTCTTGCTATAGCACTTTTCCTTTTACCTGATGCTTGAACTACTTTCATAGACAAATTGATTACACCTCTGCTTCCTTTTTATTCCATCCTATTCGCATACAAAGGTTTTCTAGAGTAATATATTTGTTATAATAAGAAAGACGCCTTTTTTCAGCAAAAAACAATTCAGTTGGCGTTAATTTTTGATATCTGCTTTTAAAGCGTTCGGGAATATCTGATATATATACATGAACTCTTTTGAGAGCTTCTTTTCCTCGGATTTTTTTACGTGGAAGCATTTGTTTTATTACCCTTCTCATAAAAGTATCGGGTCTTCTTTCGTGAAAGGGACCTCTTCGGGGATTTGTAGCAGTTGAAATGTTTAATTTCGCTAAATACTTTTCATGAATATCTCTCTTGGTTCCGCTTATTATCGCATCTTTCGCATTAATTATTACTATATTCTCACCTAATAAAGCCTTTTTAGCAATTTGACTGCAGAAACGTCCCAAAATCTTGTCTGTAGCATCGATTAATTGATATTCTATTACCATTATCATCACTCACTCCTATCTTTTTATCAGTAAAATACTTTTACTCCACTACCTTTAGGGTTCTGTTCTAATAATTCCTCTATCGAAATTAAGGTACTTCCTGAAGATTCAATTTTTTGTTTTGCTGATTTCGAACAATCTAAACAAGCAATTGTAATACTGTGATCCAATTCCCCCATTCCTAATACTTTCCCAGGTATGACAACTACATCATTCTTCTTAGTTTTTTTGTTTATACGATATAAATTAGGGGAAACTCTATCCTTTCTTGAATTACTTAACTTTTTGGAGATTTTCCGCCATATTTTAATTTTAGTTTTCCACAAATCTCTGATTAGCTTTCTAACATAAAAGTTACTTGGACCAGTTATTTTATGAGACATTAGGAAGTATTACTCTCGTTTTATTTAGTATTTTAAATTTTTGATATTTTAATAAATTTGTGTAATTTCACTACTCCAACTCAATAGCTTCAAGCCTTTCAACAAATTCATCAACTTTTTCTAAAAAGATTTCAAATGTTTTTGTAATTACTGTGTTAAATGGTAAAACCCCATCACTTTCAATGGAAAAAATATATGTATTATCTTTACTCCCTACTTTGATAGCTTTTTCTGGACAATACCTCTCACATGATTTACATAATGTACATCTTTTCCAATAATCTCCCAGTAATTTTACTGTTTTTCCATCGGAAAAATCAAATAAATTTTCTGGGCACATTCTCGACACTACACACCTATCTTGACATTTTTTACAATTTTCTTCATTAAATTCTAATTCTGGATAAAATCTATAAAAAGTATTTGAGACTGCTTGCCATTTAACATGATCTCTTGCTTTCCCTAAAATCGCGTATGCTTCAATAATTAATTGATTATTTTTATCAATTTTTACAATTGGGATATTTGGATTAACAGGTATGATTTTAGGATCATTTGATTTTAAATCCCCTGAATAAACATCCAATGGTATATTCATAGTGTTAGTTACTTCGCATGTTAAAGAAACTTGGCAAAGAGGGCATCCATATCCCCCACATTCACAATCTTGTGGTAGTTTATAAGTTTCTAAATCAGTAGTAAGTGGAATCATACCAAGTCTATGAGATATTATCTCATCATAGAGAGGACTGTCATTTTTCAAAACAATAACTTCATCAATTGCCATTACAGGGATTTCAGATAAAATTATCCTTCTAATGGCATTTGCCATCTCTATAGAAATATCTTCTACAACAAAAACTAATTTTTGATCAGATTTTTCAAGTACTTCTATATCCATGATAAAGTTAATTAAGTTATTAAATATCAAATTATGAATATTATCCTAAATATGTCATATAAGATAAGTTTTATTGTTATTTTTGCTAGCAAAGATATGAATAGTAACCGAGAGTTCTTGAAATAATGATCAAAAAAAATTATAAGAATTAATAGAATTTTAAATATTCATAAGCCTTATTTGGAGATTGAAAACAGTATTTTATTTCTTGGAAATCTTTTCTAAATTCTATGACTTCATCTCTTATTTTTTTAGGATCTATCTTGTCAATTATTAATTTTTTAATTAGCTCTGCGATATCAGTCATTTCACTTTTGCCCATTCCAAGCCTAGTAATTTCAGACGTTCCAATTCTTAAACCTCCAGGATTTTGATAGTGTCTTCCTTCAGCAATATCATATGGTAGAAGATTTCGATTAAGGATGATGTTTGCTTTTTCCAAAATCTTTTCAATATCTCCACCTAATCCAATTGTTTTCTCAAATTCAGTAATATCCACGACAATTTGGTGAGACTCTGTAAAACCTTTATGTTCCATTAATACGTTAATTCCCCGTTCATATAATGCTTGTCCTAGGGCCTTAGCATTGTTAATAATGTTTTTATGGTACTCCTTTCCAAATTCTAACATTTCTGCAACAGCAATCGCTAAACCTGCAACATTATGAAGATGATGATTAGACAATAATGCTGGGAAAGCGCTGGATTTTAGTTTATCAATCAAATCTTCTCTATTAGACAATAAAGCTCCATGCTGAGGTCCTGGGAGTGTCTTATGAGTACTCATTGTCATAGCATCTACACCTTCTCTTAAAGGATCTTGAAAGTATCCAGAACCTATTAAACCTGCTACATGAGCAGCATCATAGCCAACATAGGCACCAACTTCTTTTGCAACGTCACTAAGTTCTTTAACCGGGTGTGGAAATAAGAAAACTGAACCCCCAAATAATACTAATTCTGGTTCAAATTCTCTTATCACCTTCGCAGACGCATCAACATCCAAATTCATTTCATCATTATCAAATGCTAAATATTCAACATTTATCCCCCTTGTCGTTCCTGCTGTTCCAAAAATCTCTCGACCACTTTTAGCGAATCTTGGACCATGTGAAATATGTCCCCCTCTCACAATTGCCATACAACACATTTTTCCGTTATTATCAGAGGTAAATGCATTGTACATTACCAAATTTGCTACAACACCTGATACGGGTCTAACATCTGCATGTATACAATTAAAATATTCTTTAGTAAGATCCATACAAATATCCTCTATTTGATCTATGAAAGTACAACCAGCATAAACTCTTTCACCTGACCATCCTTCGGCATACCGATGAGAGAAATCACTAGCACAGGCCTCATCTACAGCAGGACTAGTTATATTTTCAGATGCAATTAAAGGAATTGACTTTTTAAACCAATCATGGTGTTCCATTAAAAGTTCTCGGATTTCAGTTACTTTTTTACTCAATTTTGATCATTTCTTCCATTTAATTTAAAGTGTTGAAAAAAAATAAATCTTCAATTTTTTTAAATATTATCCCAATTCTATTAATGATGTAAGTAAAAATTACTAGAAGAATTAGAATTATAATGAAAATCATTATAAAAAGATTAAAATTAATTAATATTAATTAATAATTTAAGAAGTTAAACAGTAAGATGATTTTTACTCTAAAACTTGAAATCATCTTTCTGATTTCTCTAAGATTAGTCGAGCTTCAAATAAGTTTAATTTTTTACCCGCTTTTTGCTTTTCTAAAGCTTCTGCCAATTTATCTTCCTTGATTTTTTCCATCATTTCACTTTTCTTTTTGAAATGATCCGTTCTTGGTGCAGGTTTTTTATTTGTTTTATATGGTCTTTTTCCTCTCATTATTTTCTTTCTTTGATTCATTACTTGTAAGTATTGTTCATGGTGACGATCTGCAGATTTTTTGTTTTCAATTAGTTCCTCCTCCATTTTTTTCTTTCGTTCTCTTAAATCATCCACTTTTTGGAAGATTTCTAACATTTTAGTATGATTTTCTTGGGATTTATTCGACCACTTATTTAATTGTTCATAAATCTTATTTAAATTAATTTTAACAATTTCAACTTTACGCTCTATTTTAAAGAGTTCACTATTCTCTTGTGCTGCTAAAAAATCTTGTTTTGATTTTGCTAATTCTCTTATTTTATCAATAATGGCATTTTCTTCAGCAATATCAAGGTTTTCAGTCTCGATTCTTCTTTCTAAATTATCAATTTTTCTCTCTACTTGCTTTATTGAAATAAGCTTATCTGAGCTTTTATTATTCTTCTGAATCGATTTTTTCTCTTCTAATAATTGATCATATAAAGCCTTGTATTCCACTTTTTTTTTTTTTAATTCCTTAACCTTGTTATTCCAATAATCTCTCCTCTTTTTATATTTCTCCTTAGCCATTTTTAAATTTTCATTAATTTCAGTTTCTATCTCTTGTAGATCATTAATTAGTTCCTTAGTTTTAAGGTTAAGATCGTCTCTTTTTTTCCTTAAATCCTCACTTAAGGTCTGAAGTCCCTTAAAAGACGTATGAGAGTTTTGCGAGTTATAAGGATTATTTCTACTCATAAATTCATTCTTTAAAGAGTATTTGTAAAAGGGAATTTATTTAAAGAGGTTAATTATGACAATTTTATATGTTTTATATATTTTTTGTAAATAAAATAATAATTTAAATAGAGCTATTAGGAAAAAATTAAAGATTTATTAACATTAGAAATAATAAAAAACATTCCTAAAATGACCTCTGAGAAAGTAAAAGAAAACGACTTAGTATTTTTGATCCTTGATGATAAGAGAAGATGGTTAGTCCAAGCAAAAGTAGGAGGTAGTTTTCACACCCATAGAGGAATTATTGAATTTGATGAGATTATAGGAAAAAGCTATGGAACAGTAATATTCTCAAAACCATATGAAACACAAGGGTATAAATTTTATGTGCTGAAACCAATGCCCTCTGATTATGTGCTTCATATGACACGTAAAACTCAGATTATTTATCCTGAAGATGCTGGAATAATTTTGCTTTACTCTGGGATTGGACCAGGCAGTCGAGTTATTGAAGCAGGATGTGGTTCTGGGGCTTTAACCTGTATTTTAGGCAACTATGTTCGACCTAGTGGTCATATATACTCCTATGATATTCGTGAAAAATCAATCAAAAATACTAGAAAGAACATAGAAAAAGCTAAATTGGAAAACAATGTGTCAATAGAATATGGGAACATCATTACTGATAATTTAAATTTGAAGAATGTAGATTCTGTGGTCTTAGACCTTGCTGAACCATGGCTTGCAATTGAAAAAGCAATGAGTTATCTCAAATTAAGCGGGACGTTGGTTTCATTTTCTCCCACTATCGAACAAGTAAAAAAAACAACATTTACATTGAAAGAGAATAATTTCATAGAGATTAATACGTATGAGCTGATTAAAAGAAAAATCCAAGTTAAGAAAAATGCAACTCGACCTGAGTCTAGAATGGTTGGGCATAGTGGTTATATAAGTTTTGGAAGAAAAATAAGAGATTTGAAAAATCCCTATCGTGAGAGAAAGCCAAAAAAAAACGAATTCATCGACCTCACTGGGATGCCCTTACGATAGTTGTCAGTTAGAATCCATTAATGGTTGAGCTCGATATTTAATAGTACAATGAAATAGTTAAAATCCTTTCAATTGAGCTCCAGTTTTAAATTCTTTCTTTTTCTTATATCTCTCAGTTTTAAAGAAATGCTTCTTCTTCTCGGGGAGAATGTCAAGGTATTTTCTTAAAATGTTTTCTATATATTCTCTAGTTGGTTTATTTCGAATCTTAATTGGATCTGATAAATATTCTAATATTTCTTTATCTTTGGAATCATATGTTAAACCTAAATTCTTTAGTGGAATGTGTACAGAATGGAGAAACCACCCGGTTTGATTTTCTTCATGTGCAATTATTTTTAGAATATTTTCACTTTCTTTTTTAACTTTAATATTTACGAGTTTTTTCCCAGGTTTTATTATTATACTTGCGTATTCAGGAATTTGAGACTTAGGGTTGTGAATCTTCTTAAAGAATTCTTCTAATTTTTTCATCAGTAATCCATAAATTTGAAAATGGTTAAAATAAATAAATTAAAATTCATAAAAAATTTTATTATTAAATGGATTTATATTTAAATCTATAATCTTTAGAGGAAGTAAAGTTGAACTCATATGGAACTTTAGAAACTTTCCAATTTTATTATAAGAAAAAAATCGTTATTTTAGGTGGTTTAGAACAAACCAAAAACAAGTTTCAAGAAACTTTGAGCTCAAATTGCCTTCCTATACAGAATAAAGAAAATATTGGTGTAAATATTAGTAAAATCGATTATTTTTACAAACCGAGACATAAATTTGAATATCTACTTTGGAATATAGATTGTGGTCAACGTAGGGCGTTTTTACGTACAGTTTTCTATTCTGGTGCTGATGCTATAATAATTTTTATATCTGAAACTAAAATTGAGCAATTTATACAATACTTTAATGAACTTCAATCAAAAATGCCAGAAGTACCCCTTCTATTTTGTATCATTCTTGAAAAACACACTAGGGAAGAGATATTAAATTACTTTATTATTAATGAAGAAATTAACTCAATCATTGAAGAAAATAATTTTAAAATGAAAGAGATTACAGATCCTTACGAAATGCTCAAGCAAGTTTCTAGTTTTTTTAAACAAAAAGCAAAGTTTAAAGAAATAGAGAATAAATTCATTATCAACTTTATAACACAAACTTATTTATTCGGTCATAAAGAGATTAGAGACGAATGTAATGAATATTATGAACCGGAGACTCAGACATTAAAAATCAATCAAATTGTTAATACAAATTTATTAAGTAAATACCTTCATAAATTAGATTTAGAAATCGATTTTAATTATCTTAATTGGGTTAAAATAAAGAATAGACATTTCGGTACTTTCTCTATTTACTTAAAAAATGGTAATGTATATTATTTTCCTAAAATCTGCGAGAAATGTAAAGATAAAAATTGCCCTAAGTTTAAGAAATCCCCCTATTACATATGCATCGAAGCAGGAGATTCACATGGATGGACTAATATTAAAGGATTCAATCAAAACGAACTCCTAATTTTGGCAAAAATTTTTGCTTTAAAAGAAGGGGATGAAAAAAGCTTACCAAAATCGGTAATAAAACAAATTAAAAATATTAACATATGTGAATATAAAAAGAAGCTAAAATGACCGTAAATTTTCAAACTTTCAATTTAAAATCCAAGGCTTTTTACGATGTTATTAACATCACTAATAAAGTTCAAAATTCTATTAAAAATAGCGGAATTAAAAACGGGATAATAAATATACATATACCTGGTTCAACAGGTGCAATATCCACTACTGAGTATGAACCAGGTTTAGTTGATCATGATATAAAAGATATATTAGAAAAATTAATCCCTTATGAAAAAAACTATGCTCACCATAAGACGTGGCACGATTACAATGGAGCAGGGCACTTAAGAAGTTTTCTTATTAAAACTTCACAAACATTCCCATTTAAAAACCAACAATTAATCTTAGGAACTTGGCAACAAATAATTTTCATCGAATGTGACGAAAAACCTCGCTCAAGAACTATTTATTGTACGATTATGGGTGAGTAGAAATCCTCTAATTTTTGTAAAAAAATAGAAAAGAAATGTTTATTTTTTAGATTGTTTTATTAAGTCTTCTAATTCTTCAATAATAATCTGATATTTATCTCTAAGATGTATTTTCTCGAATTTATCTCTAAGATTTGTGACAGAATTATCAAATAGTTTCAATTGTTCTGTAAATACTGGAATTTTCTTATATGCTTCTTCAGATCTCTCGATAACGCTTATCTGATATTCTAAATTTTCTAAAAAATTGTTCTCAACTTCAATCAATAATATCATCCCCATTCAAAATCTAGTTCATTTAGTAAAATCAGACTAATCACTTTAAAAAATATAAATATCATTTATATGTCATCTTTTTAGCTCTAAAACCTTTAAATTTTAAAGAGATTCCGTTAAAAAGAAGAAATTATAAATATAGGAGTAATATTTGGATCGGATCTCAATATTATAGCAAGCAATATATTATATTATAGGAACTTGAAACAAAAAATCTACATTCCAAGAAGTTTAAATTAGTATAGACTATTATCTTATTAAATCTAAAAATCGTAAATGTGTTCAAATCAATGGAAAGTCTTTTAAAAGTTATCATTAGCGGGCTTGACAATGCAGGTAAAACGTCGATCTTGACTGCTTTAGATAAAAAATATGATTTTCACAAAGATATTGTTCAATTGAAACCAACCATTAGGGTAGAATATCATAAGATGAATTTCTTGAGGAATAATACCATTTTTTGGGATATGGGTGGTCAAAATCAATACCGAGATATTTATATAAATTATCAGGATGTTTATTTTGATGCTACTGACTTACTTATTTATGTTGTTGATATACAGGATCCTGAGAGATTTGAGGACTCACTTGAGTATTTAGACGCAATTTTAAGTTTTTTTACTGAAAGTAAAATGGATGTCCCCCTAATAATTACTTTTCATAAGTATGATCCCGATTTGAAAGGAAATGAAGAGATTTTACGCAATATTGATGAATTAAGAACAAAAATATTAGATAAATATTCTAATTTTAAAATCCTTTTTCAACAGACTTCTATTTATGATATCATTTCAATTGTGCAATTAGTATCATATGGGCTTTCCGTTTTTGATGATAAATTTTTTGAGCTCTCTGAATTATTAGAGAAATACATTGATATCTTTCAGAGTCAGGCTCTACTAGTATTTGATCGAAATGGTATTATTATTTCTGAGTATTATAGTGATATAGAACCCGATGTTTATGTTGAGTTATTAGAATCAATCAAAGAACATCTATTTTTGCTTAAAAGGATGGAAGAGGAATCGGCGTATGAATATGATCATGATATCGCTTCTATTGATCAGAAACTTTTTTCGTATTTACACAGATTACAAATAGGCTCCGAGTTATTTTTCATTTCAGTCGTAACAAAAGAAAGTCAAAAAGATGATTTATTATCAAATTTTCCAGAATTTCTTGAAGATTTAACAAGGATTTTAAAAGAATTAATTTAAGACAAAATGTTAATCAATCTTCAAAAGATCTTTGGCTTTATCAATTAATTTCTCTTTTTTCTTCTGATGAGCTTCAATAAACTTTATTACCTTTTCAACACATTCTCGTTTATGATCTCCGCACATCAATTCTCCTTTAACACACATTTCAAAATCATTCGCTAATTTCTCATCATCTTCTTCAAAATGATACATCAGAATTTTGTATATCATACATTTTTGAGGCTCTCCGCCAAGTTCACGTTGTTCCTTAAGGTTTCGCCTTCCACCTGTTAAAGCACCCTTAACTTTTCTTTCAATAGATTCAATAGGTTCATTAAATGTAAAATAACTATTAGGATTTCTCTTAGCCATTTTTTCTGAGCCATCTATACCTGATAATAAATAATGGTATGTCGATCCTGGTAAGAAAAATTTCTTGTAATTCCTACGAGTTAAATCTCTCGTAAGACGTATATGGGGGTCCTGATCAATACCTACTGGTACAACAGTTGGTTGTAAACCATCCAATACTTGAGGTAGTACTATGTCTCCTACTTGAACCAATGAAGAAATATACAAGCCAAATGTTCGTTCCCCATAAATAGCGTTTAACATATTCTGTGTGACTAACCTACTTACCTTAAAACATACATCTTTTACAATTGGTTCTTTAGATTGCCGCCAAATATACGCCTTCTCTGGAGAAGGATCTAAACCTAATGATAATATATCAGCAATGTTATCAACAGCTGCTTCTTCAGTTTCATCCCAAGGTATTCCATTATCTTCCCAACTTTCAATATCTGCGATTGCGTAATATGCTTTACCTCCCATTTTTTGAAACTCTACGATTTCCAAGGCTGTTGTTAATGTCCCTAAATGGAATGGTCCAGATGGTTTAATTCCGCTCATTACGGCCCAAGGTTGATCTTTTTCGATAGCTTTAAAAATAAGATTCAAATCCCGATGCCCGAAGATAATTCGTCTACGGATAAAGCGATTCTTTTCCATCTTAAGGCGCAATGAATCTGTAATTTCCTCGATCCCAAACTCCTTGATTAACCTAGCATAATCTTCTTCTTCGAGAGCTGAGGCTCCCCATGGATCTATTTTAAAATTATCAGCCATAACAATCTCCATTAAAATAGCGTTTAATAATTAATAATAATTTTGGTAAGTATGAACAAAAAATTTTCTAAAGAGGAAATAAGAATTTTAACAAATTCATTAGACTTCTCGAAAATCGAAGGAGAGTTAATACCAATAATAACTCAAGATCAAGAAACTAATGAAGTTTTAATGTTAGCTTTTGCCAATAAAGCAGCAATTGAAAAATCTTTAGAAACGGGATATATGCATTATTATTCAAGATCCAGGAAAGAAATATGGAAAAAGGGTGAAATTAGCGGAAATTTTCAAGAGATCGAAGAAATAATTACAGATTGTGACAATGATTCAATTCTGATGAAAGTAAAACAAATTGGGGCTGCTTGTCACGAAGGTTATTATTCCTGTTTTTATAGAGCTTTTAGTAAAGGAAAATTTAACGAAATTAGAAATAGAATTTTTGATCCTAAGAATGTCTATGGAAATAAAATTTAAACAATTTTCATAAAAAAGGAGATTTTTATTTAGAATTTCTAAAGTTTTATATATTTTTTAAAATAAAATATATTGGTTTTATTTAAAAATTTTTTATCTATAATAGAGTTGCCCTTTATGAAAAAAGAGAAAGCTCTCGATGATATTGATAAGAATATTATAAGAATTTTACAATCAGATGCTCGCACAAGCTACAGAGAAATTCAAGATCGACTGGGAATTTCAATTGGAACGATTCATAATAGAATTTCAAAATTAAGAGATTCTGGAGTCGTTCAGGGTTATACATTAAGATTAAACAATGAAAGGTTAGGATACAAATTAACTTTCTTAATAAGAATTGATGTAGATGGAAAACACACAGAAGAAATTTTAGAAGACCTTAAAGATATTCCTGAAGTCTGCTCTATTTTTCATACAACTGGAGAACAATCGGCTGCCTTAATATGCAGATTCAAGAACAGCGAGGACGTTCACAATTTCATCCGAGAGTTAAACCAGAAGGAATATGTAACCAGAACCAACTCGAATATGGTCCTAAAGGAGTACAAAAATTCTTCATATGTCAATATAGGAGATATAAAAGAACCTTAGTAAAACCTAAAATACCATTCCTTATCATAAATATCCTTACTTCAAATACTGTTAAATTTTCATATAGAAAGGAGTTCTTAATATAAAACCCATCTTTACCCTTTTTTATTGAAAAAGGTAAACTTTTTTTAATTTTATATATATAGATCCCTAAATCACAAATAAAAAGAATTCAAAAAAATCATAAAATCGTGAAAAAATATGTCAGGCGTTCCAATTATTATACTAAAAGAGGGAACAGAAGAGGTTCGCGAGAAGGAGGCTCGAAAGCAAAATATATCGGCGATGGTGGCTATTGCTGAGTCTGTGCGGTCGACACTAGGCCCAAAGGGTATGTCAAAAATGCTCGTTGACTCTATGGGAGATGTTACAATCACTAACGATGGTGCCGAAATATTGAAGAATCTTGATATTGAAAATATTGCTGCAAACATGATGGTAAACGTAGCTAAGTCGATTGATGACGATATAGGTGATGGAACTACTTCTGCTGTAATTTTTTCCGCCGCACTATTAAATAACGCATTAGATTTAATTGAACAAGATATTCATCCAAAGCCAATTACTCATGGATATAAATTGGCAGCAGATAAATCACTTGAAATTATTAAAGAGATTGCTGAGACTTTTTCTGAGGATAACGATGAAATTCTTTTGAATGCAGCAAAAACTGCTATGAATGCAAAAGATATTTCTCCATTAAAGGAGTTTTTTGCGGAATTGGCATTAAAAGCTGTGAAACAAATAGCAGATGATGAAGGAAATACATTTGGTAAAGTTGCAGATGTAAAAATTGTAAAAACTCCTGGGAAATCATTAAAAGAAAGTGAGTTAATTAATGGGGTTTACATTCAGAAAGAAAAAGTCAATGTCATGATGCCCGATGTGATAAAAGAAGCTAAGATTGCAGTTGTGAGAAAGAAGCTTGATGTTAAAAAGACTGAATTTGATGCGCAAGTTCGAATCTCAAGTCCCGCAGAAATTCAAGGCTTTTTAAACCAAGAGGACAAGATTCTTCAAAATTATCTAAGAATCTTTAAAGAGTTAGGAGTAAACATGATTATTAATAGTAGTGATATTTCTGATAGATTTGGAGCCTACTTAGCAAAAGAAGGAATTGCGGCTATCAAAAATGTCGGCGAAAGTGATTATAAGTCAATTCTAAAAGCTATAGATGCAAAATTGGTTGATGATTTATCCTCTCTTTCAGAACAAGACTTAGGGTTTGCTGAAAAAATCTTATTTGAAAAGTTGGGTGACGATGAATATACTTTAATTACAGGATGTAAAAATCCAAAATCTGTTTCCATCCTACTCAAAGGTGGACTTGACAAGATTCTTAGTACTGCAGAAGTCTCATTACATGATGTGTTGTGTGTGATTAGTAAGGTAATGGATGGAAAAATAACTGTAGCTGGTGGTGGTGCAATTTACATGGAACTTGCTAAAAGAATCAGGGCTTATGCCAATAAAATCGGTGGAAAAGAACAACTTGCTGTAAATGCATTTGCTCTTGCTCTTGAAGAAATTCCTAGAACCTTAATCAAAAACGCAGGATTAGAAGAGATTGAGAAGATCACCGAGTTGAGAGCCGCGCATAAAACGGATGCGGATAAGTGGATTGGCATTGACACGATAACAAATACAATCGGCGACAATTTCAAAAAAGGGATCATTGAACCCGCGGAGTTAATCAACCACATTATCAAATCTGGAAGTGAATTAGCGAATCTAATTTTAAGAATCGACCGAATCATTAGCGCAAAAGGGTCAAAAGCTGAAGGAGCATAATTATAGTCTATTTTCCTTTTTTTTCTTTTTTTCATTATTTTTTTAACTAATAATTAAGGATTTGAAATTCTAAGTATAATATTTACTCAAGATCATCTTATTTTTCGTAATCCTTCATTAAAGACTAGAAAAAGTTAATATAGATACAAAATTTTCCTATTACACATTGGATACTAATAGATAATATTATCAAAGCATGATTATACTGTTGATTACATGGAAATTATTAATCAAGAAAATATTGACAAATTAAAAGCATTAAAAAACAATAAAGTTTCAAAGATTGTAGATGAATTTATCGATTTGTGTAGCCCTTCAAAGGTTACTGTAATAACAGATTCGATTGAAGATATTGAATATTGTAGACGAAGAGCTATTGAAAATGGTGAGGAAGCGAAATTAGATATCGATGGGCATACTATCCATTTTGATGGATTTTTTTCTATGTCAAATCATGATCAAGCGAGAGACAAGAAAAATACAAAAGTTTTAATCCCAAATGGACAATATCGTCCTCCTGCAATTAACACTATTGAGAGAGAAGACGGACTTAAGGAAATTTTGGAAGTCATGAAAGGTTGTATGGAAGGTCATGAATGTGTAGTACGTTTTTTTTGCTTAGGTCCTAAAAATTCAAAATTCTCAATCCTTGCCCTTCAGCTTACGGATTCTTTTTACGTAGCTCATTCAGAAGATCTCCTTTATAGAACAGGTTATAAAGAATTCAAAAAGTTATACGGATCTGACAAATTTTTCTACTTTATTCATTCCTCTGGAGAATTAATTGGAGATCCTCCAGTAACAAAAAATCTCGATAAGAGAAGAATTTATGTGGATCTACAAGAAGGATGTGTATTATCTGTTAATAATCAATATGCTGGAAACAGTCTTGGATTAAAAAAATTGGCTTTAAGACTCGCAATTTATAAATCCAATAATGAGGATTGGTTAACTGAGCATTATTTTATTCTAGGTGTACATCCTGAAGGAAAAAATAGAGTATCATATTTCTGTGGAGCTTTTCCAAGTGCCTGTGGTAAAACTAGTACAGCCATGTTGCCTGGTCAGACAATAGTGGGCGATGATATTGCCTATCTTCGAGCTTGGAATGATGGATATGTTCATGCTGTAAATATCGAGAGAGGTATTTTTGGTATTATTAAAGATGTTAACCCTAAAGATGACCCAGTTATTTTTGAAGCGTTAACTACTCCAAGAGAAACCATCTTTAGTAATGTATTAGTAACTGAGGGCACCCCTTATTGGATTGGTGATGGTAGATCAATCCCAGCAAAAGGTATCAATTTTTCAGGTGATTGGAATATTGGTAAAGAAGATAATAATGGAAAAGAAATTCCACATGCTCACCCAAATGCGCGATATACCATACGGATTGAAGAATTAAGCAACGCTGATAAAAATTTGCACAATCCTGAAGGCGTTCCTATTTCTGGAATTTTCTATGGTGGACGGGATAGTGACACAATGCCACCCATCCTTGAAAGTCTAAATTGGGAACATGGGGTTTTTTTAGGTTCCTCAATTGAATCAGAAACAACTTCCGCTACGTTAGGTACTGAGGGTGTAAGAGTACAACAACCAATGGCAAATTTAGATTTTATTGTCGTTAGTTTGGGAAAATATCTCAAAAATCATTTGGATTTTGGTAAGAAATTAAAGAATTGCCCAAAAGTGTATGCAACAAATTATTTTCTTAAAGATAAAGAAGGAAAATACTTAAACGGAATTTTAGATAAACTTTGTTGGGTTATCTGGGCAGAAGGTAGAACACAAAATGATTATAAGGCTATAGAAACACCGATTGGTTATCTCCCATTATATTTAGACTTAAAAATATTATTTAAACAATATCTTAATAAAGAGTATAAGGAATCAGATTACATTGAACAATTCACTATTC
>JBHLOJ010000095.1:0-12714 GCA_048940605.1 Promethearchaeota archaeon | reverse complement strand
TGTTCCTAACAATAGGGACTGAATATGATTATGAACAGATATCAGGTTTGTACACACGATTTATGAGAGACGAAGTATTAGCTGAGTGGCAAAAAAAGAATGAACATTATGAACTCCATCTGTTTTTGCATGTTAGTGGAGGTTTTTGTTTTGGTTGGGCAGGATTACGAGATAGGATCTTTCGACATCATTTACCCCTCGTATTAGAAGTATTTAGATATGGGGATAAGGAACTTTTTAAAAGGATGCCTGAAATCATAAATTCTAAGATTATTGTTCATTTTGAGTCAAATAAAAAGAAATATAATAAAATTGAAGATTTCGGAACAATTAAAGAAATCCCTTGTTAATAATCAAGAAAAATTTAGAATATATCATACTTCAAAAGCCCATTCTCCATTTCGCATTACCGCTTCTGTGGTCTCATCTTCTAATATTCCGTCAACATTCATTTCTCCTGAGCCAATCATGAAATCTATATGGAGAAGGCTATCATTGCCCCCTGCAGCTACGAATTCTTCATCAGTTATAGCATCACCATTTTGCAATGAATTTCTATAAGCTTGACCTATTGCGATATGATTTGCAGCATTTTCATCGATTAAAATGTTGTAAAAAAGCAACCCAGTCTGGGATATAGGAGAACTGTTAGCGACCAAAGCAACTTCCCCTAATCTTCGAGCACCCTCATCGATATCAATTGTTTTAAGTATGATCTCATTACCAACTTTTGCTTTTGCCTTGATTATACGTCCATTAGAAAACTCGAAAACACACTCATCAACAACCTGTCCCTGATAGAAAACTGGTCTTGTAGTCTTAACAATTCCATCAACCCGATCTTTATGTGGGAGCGTAAAAATTTCTTCAGTAGGTAAGTTTGGTATAAAATCAATTCCCTGCAGGGTTTTTACACATCCTCCGTGCCAAATATGACCCTTAGGTAACCCAATTGTTAGATCTGTTTCTGGAGAAGTTAATTTTAATGCGTTATATTGTTTTTTATTTAAATAAATACATCGCTTATGGAGGTTTTCACTATGTTCTTGCCAAGCAGAAATAGGATCTTTTTCATCTATTCGGCATATTTTGAATATAACTTCCCATAATTTCTGAATCCTTTCATTTGGCGGGATATCTGGAAAAGTTTTATCTGCCCAAGCCTGGCTTGGTGCTGATGCTACAGCCCAATTTAAGGCATATCGACCTACAAGATCTAATACAGGTTTGAGATGCTTATGTAAATGGAGTTGAAATCTTGAAATCAGACCAAGATCTACATCTTTCAATAAATCTGGATTTGAGGTGGTAATATGAAGATTCGCATCTCCGGCTTGAGAAACATTAAGTCTCGCATCTATCCTCCATTTTGGATATTCTTTAAGTGATCTTTTAGGACCATACTTAAAACGAATCAAACGTAATTGATCATCACCCCATATTACATCAACTAATCGAGCACCCATTTGATATGCTTTCTTTGTAATTATCCGTACTAATGGTGCTGCCTCAAGGAAGACACCATCCCAGCTAGAACTGGGACCTCCGATAAGTAAACGCTGTTTAGGCTGAAGGTTTAGCCCTATTTTTAAGATGACCTCAGCATATTTTTCCAATTTCCGTTCAAACTCAGATGACATTAGCTCTCAATTCATGGTTTTTAATTATTCTAAGGATATAAAATGAATATAGAATTAAAAAGAATTTTAGAAAATTAAAAATAAATCCAAAAGGATTGTATGTTGGTTTGGTCTTTTCTAAGTGGATCAAACTTTCCTAAATAAGAAGTCAGGATGATAAATACCTAAATAATAATATTCAATTCTATTCTATTACTTGAAACACTAAAAATTGGTATATAAATAGGAATCTCATATATTATCCAGGTTCCGTTAAAATCTGCACGTATTTCATACTGTCCAACTGATACAGAGGGATCCACATTCAAATTTTCATTGAAATTGCCATTACTATTTGTAACCGTTAATGATGGATTAAACGGATTAATTATTCTTGTACTAGTTCCAAATTGAAATAAAACGATATCTACAATTGCATCTTGGAGAGGATTACCATTTAAAGGATCATATAAACTTCCTTGAACATTTATTATGTCTGGTAGCAGATCTGAGCGATTAACTACTTGTGGGTTAACTATCGTAAGATTAATACCTATATTGCCTAAGATTGTAATAAGACTAAAATTAACATAAATTGAATCATACCTTGCCTCAATTAAATGAGGTCCAACGACATGAGAATTATTAATATTATATAAAATTGAAGCGACACCAGAACTATTTGTGATTCTGCTCCCTATTTCTTGTCCAGATGTTAAATCTCTAAATAATATTGTGTTGTTATCTATTGGAGCTCCAAAAGCAGAAGATATAGTAGCTGTTATATTTATCACATCTGGTCTATTAACTGTAATCTTATCTATAGAAATAGAGATATTATACAATTCGAGTTCTCTCATACTATCAAAGATATCTATTTGAACCCAATTTCCATTTCCAAAGACATCAGTCGGAACAAATATTTCTGCCCAACTGTACATATTTTTATATTTTATAGCAAATCCAAATCGATCCTCATTAGGATCGTAAAATTCTTCGATCATTCTGCTATTAAATCCATTTACATATCTACTTGCCACTCCAAAAACTCTAGTAAATGCACAAAAAGCAGAAGCGAAATCTGACCATAATCCTTGTTGAGTCTCACAAAACCAATCCACGACATCCCTACCCTCTGGTGCGGAAGTATAGTCTTCTTTATTCATAGGAAATGAAAAATTGGTTTGTAAATACATTCTAATTTTATTTGCTATCTCAAATGCATTATCAACATCACTAATGATAGTATCTAAAATATTATAATGATTGATAAAGTAAGGATTGTTAGCTTTATATGTATTAATGTCAGGGGGTAATTGTAAATAATGAGTTAGTATAGGTGGGGGAGTATAAATCGGATCAACTGCCATACTATTTATTTCTGAAGCAGAGGGAAGATGTAATCCAAACATTTCATATGTTATATTGACATTTTCGTCAGAAGAACAGTAGAAATCTAAAGTAGAAGAATTAAAATCTGTTTTATACAATGTTGTTGAGTTAGATATCAGATTCGGGGCAGAGACACTATTTTCCATTATGTTAGGAGTCGGGAAAAGGGAGGGTAAAACCATTGAATTTAATCCATTTTTTGGTGATATGGGCATCTTAATTTTTAAAAGCTCTGGATCTGGAAAATATTTAGCAATATAATCACTATATCTAAAAAAACTGTAAAGATTAGAACTTGCTGTTGATTCCCATCCATCTCCAGTATACTGATCAAAACTTTCATACTTCCATAAGACATCTGACATGTTAGAAAAATCTAGATAATCATAAACTCTAAATACCTCCATTTCACCCGCACTAGTATATAGAAGATCGAGAAGTCCTTGCGAATAATTTCCTAAATCTAAATCATCTATATCCCCATCAAACATCTCAGAAAGCATGTCAAGTAAAGTAGGAATTTCTTCTGGATCTATTTGGTCAAATAAATCTTGCCAAAAATCTTCATCGAAAGGAAAAGGTGGGGGTTCTAGACCAGGGTCCTCGGGACCAGTTACATTAATCATAAAAACATCAGTTGCGTTTAATTTTCCATCTGATGCTTGAATTGTTATGTTTGAAACTCCAATCCACTCACTGTCAGGTATAATATCAATCTTGTTTTCACTATCTATATTTACACCACACAGGGAATTAGTATTTCCAATAATGGAATAAAATAATAAATCAGAATCCGGATCATTTGTATAATCATCAAGATCGAAAGCATCTAATCTTGTAGAACCTTTTTCTAATTGTTGATCTGGTAGGTTGGAAATTACTGGAGCCTTATTAACATTATCAGTTTTCTTTTCAAGTAATACAATATAATAGATAGAACCTATTCCCGCGGAAAATGTTATTAAAGCAAAAATTAATGCAATCTTTGTCTTGAAATTCACAAATAAATATGTAGTTTTTATTACTAATATACTTTATAGTCAAGTCTAAGTTAATTAATAATTTTACAGTCTTAAGCAATAGATTACCAATAGATATTATCTATGAATAAGGAATAAATATATAAATATAAGATCAATCTGTATTTAATAAGAGGTTTATGTCCAAAGAATGGATGACATCCATTCTTTCAAAAATTTCTATAAAAAATTAACGAAAACATTTAAAACGTTTTTTTATGGTTCTAAATATGAAGAATGAGAAAAAGATTTTTACCCTCGAAAATAAAAAACTAGCATCCATGGGACCAGATTATGTGGTCATCATCCCAAGAAAGCTAATTCAATATAAGATCATTAATCCTGAAAAAATATATAACATTCATTTTGAAGAACTAGAAGAAGAGCAAAATGAAAAAAAGGGTTAATCTTCTTCTCGAAATGAGTAATGATCAATAATATCAAAGTTTATATTATTATTTCTTAAGAGTTTAATTATATCTGGATTATAATCCATAACTATTCTCTTATTTATTTGTATTCTGACTGTTTTAGGATAATAAGTTTCTGATTCTTCTTGAATTTCTTCCAAAGGTACATAACTTGAGAGATAGGCATTCTTATTGTTGAATTTTATTACACAGACGTAGTTTTCTACCTCAATTATGTTATTGTCCTTTGTAACTCCTCGAAATCTAATTGTAACTGTATTTCCACCGTCAACATTGATATTTTGCGTTAGTTTTTGTAAATCCTCTGGATGGACAATCTTATAAAATTCTCGCTTACTCCACCGTGAGATCTCATCTTCGCTATATCGAAAAATTTCAGCGAATCTTTTATTAAAATACTTTAAATGCCCTCTTTGTATTAGTGTTATGCCCAAACTCGAGTTTTCCGCAAAATATAGAAATTGATCATCCTTTAATTGAGTTGTAAATTCCTCATTTGTTTCTACTTTTGACATCTCTCATTTCCCCTCTTTTTAGATACAAGGTGTTCTTTTATAAATTGATATAGATGTTAAATTATTTTATGAATACTATTATCTTTGTTTTCTTAAATAACCCATCTAAAACTATATAAATATGTTTCATTTTGTAGAAGTTTGTGCAAAAACCTTGATCCAAGAAATAATATGAAAATATTTAAATTTATAAAAATAGATAATAATAATAAGGGTCTATAGATAATTCTATAGAATACCTTATACAATTTTTTGCCTTTTGATTTCATAGGAGTTTAAAGCTTTTATACTACCAATTAAGACAAATCTTCATCACTCAAAAATTTCTTAGCACTAAATTCATTTATTTATACAACAAATAGTAAGAATTTAGAATTCACATTATTTCAATTTAAGAAGTTATACGCTAATAAAGATACTTGCGAATCTCTTCCCTATTTTGGATAAGCTAATTTTAAAAAATTCTATTTTGGATATCTCTCCCTTCTTACATTGTTTCCATGAGTTCTTTAGGATTTTCCAATCGGAACCTAAATTTTTTTTCATATAAGTCTCAATGTCCGCTATACTTTCCGATTGTTTATCGATTATTTTAGCAACATGATCGATTTTCAATTTAATCTCCGTTGTATCATCTTTTATCTCAGATAGTTGTCCTTCCATTTCTTCTAATTTTCCATATAATTTTCTAAAGCGTTTTCTTTTCGGGCTATTTTCTTTTAGATTTTTTATCATTTTGTCCCAGGAAGCTTTAATTTTCTTCAAATCCTCATTAAAGTCTTTTTTCACTTGAAGAAAAAATTGCCCTACTGGATCTTTCTTCTTCTTTTTTGGTATTTCTATTTTTTCTTGAGATGTCCCATTATCAATAGGAGATTCCATAGTAGTCACCAATCTTTTTAGTTACTTTTATTTAATTTATTTTAGATACTATAAATTGGGAATTCTAAAAATTGTATTATAGTTAAAAGGGAATAAATCCAAATATAAAAAATTATTCACCCTTTGGATTTTTATTGTTTAAGACTTTTATTCTAAAGGAAGAGATACGAGAAATGTAATCTCATTAGAGTGTAATCAAATTTGCATTTTTTTAAACATTTTTGCTATACTCCTTATATGATGATGAGTTGTGCCACAGCACCCTCCAAGGACTTGGATTTCTGAATTTAAATATAAATCAATCATTTTCTTTCCCCATTTTTTAGGACTTTCTGAATCCATTTTATTAAGCGATTCTAACTCTTCAGGACTTTTTGAAGAACCATTCGCTTGCAATCCCTTTAATCGAGTTTTAACTATTTCTGTATTATTAGGTTTAGTATTGATAGCACTCTTACAATGAGTTGGATGAACACAATTCACCATGTAAAAAACAGGTTTTATTGGGATTGAATTATCAATATTCGTTATAACCTCATTTAGTGAAGTACCGTCCATTAGAGTCCCATCCGGACGAATAACAAAACTCAATATGTATTCCTTATCTGATTCAGCCATCGCTTTGGCAATACCTAGTGCTTCTGAAGATGCTGGTAAAGTAGAAGCAAAAAGAAAATCTACATCTGCATCACTTAGTTGGTTTACTTGTGTTTTATGAAAATTATATGCATCTTCACTTGATAAAGCTTCACTGGGATCATAAGCATCTCCTTTACATGCCACCAGTCCTCCTATGAAAATATTTATCGCTTTATAGTCATAACGACTTCTTATTTTTTTCAAAAATTCAACACAGTCAGCATTCACATTCTTATCTTTAAATCCTCCTAATTTAATACGCTCTGGATTTGCACGCCAAGTAGGGGCTAAATTTACCATTGGAATCTTAAATCTAAGCGCTACAGATATGTATTGATTGTATATTGTTTCAAGGATTCTCCTACCTGTGGCATCATATACCATACCTGCATTCTGAATATATGGATTTAATTCATATTTAAACTCTCTTTTTACCCTTTCGATCACAGCTCCTTCTGCTAATACTAATGGATTATTTAAAATTAGTTCTTTTAACACCATTCCTTACTAATACCCATTATTAATTAAATGTTTTTTCTTATATTATCAAGCTTCGGGTAATAAAATAACAAATGAATCTCCTTCAACCCAAATTTTTCCATTGTAATTGTTTAAGATACGTTCTACCAAAAGAAAACCTAATATTATTTCTTTAATCTTACTATCCTTTTCTCTTTCTTTCTGGAAGATTAATTCTTTCTCTATATTTAAAATTTCTTTCTGATAATCTATAAATTTCACTTTGATATAATTTTTGTTATCCTGTTGACTTCTAAAGACAATAATTTTAATTTCAATTGTAGGGTTTCTATTATATCTAATTGAACTTATAAGTATATTGACAAAAACATCGATTAGAAATTTATCGGCTTTTACATATAATTCTTCTGCTGGACGATCAACATCTATGTCAATTCTTTTATTAGAATAACTATTTGTAATAAATTCTTTAACATCATCAATAACACTGTTTAATTTTACTGGTTCAATTAATATATTTGTTTGATCAAGCATCGACAATTTATGAATTATATCTATTAAAAGTTTACTATTTATACATTGATCTTTAATAGAATCTAATAATTCTCTTTTAGAATTTAATATAATTTGATTATCAGTCTTTTCACATTCGTTTAATGATAATTGAATGTTCTCTATTATGGAATTTATATCATTTACAAACAATTCTTTGTAAAAGTATTCTCTATCGAATTCTTGGTGGATATTTTCTTCGCTTATACGTAAATACTCTTCAGCTAGTTTTCGGTGTAAAACATTTTTAAGAAGGTCTGAAATAATACTTAGTAAGTCTAAGTTTTCTTCGATCCAATGATCACTATCCTTAATATTATCAAAACAAATTATTGCTTCTAGAACTCCGTTTATTTTTACTGAAAATGTTAAAAAATTCTTTACTCTTTGATTTTCAAGAAAAAATTTTAAATTTACTGCTTCTGTAGGAAGATTGTCTACATTTTTAACATACAGATAATCAGATTCTAATAAATTCTCAGTTAACCATGGAAAATTATTCATTTCTATATTTTCAGGTAAATTTGCTTGAGGAAACATCACCTTACTATACCAATCATAATTTCTTTTTATAAAACTAAAATTTTCATTGAGAATATAAAGATAAACTCGTGTTGCCTTAAAAAACTCGCCTATATCTCTAAGAGATTCTACAATCGCATGACTAAAGTCCTGTATACCTACAAATCTTGATGCAATCGCTGTAATAATGGCTTTTAATCTTGAAATTTTCTTTAATTCCTGTTCTATCTTTTTCTCTTCTGTTATATTCTGGCAAATAATTTGATAGAATGTGTCATCTCCAATGTCTACAAGAGACGTTTGCATATTTACCCAAATGAGATTGTCATTTTTTTGATAAAGTTGAATTTCTAATGGAGGGAAAACTTTACCTCTTTCTTCTATTTTCAATCTTTTAAGAACATCTACAAGATAATCTCTATGTATTATTGAAAGATCTACAAATTTCTTACCCAAGAGTTCATCTCTTGTATATCCTAATGTTTCTTCTAAGGCAGGATTAAAATCAACTAAAAAACCTTTAGGATCAATTAAAAGAACAGAAAAAGGTGAATCTTGGAAGAGATAACGATATTTTGTTTCAGAATGCTTTAATTTAATTTCCGCTTCTATTCTCTTACGAATATCTCGAATAATATATTGAACAAGGGTTTGCCCTCCTATTTGAACATCATTGACAGTCATTTCAACAGGAATAAAATTACCGGAATTATCAATAATCTCCAATCTTAAAGGAAAGGGATAATTAAGTTCTTTAAAAACCTCCTCGTTAAAATCTATATCAATGATACCACTTAATATTTGACTTGAATGCAAACCGATAAAATCTTCAAATGGACGTTGAAATAATTCTTCCGCTTCCTGGTTCACATCCATTATTATCCCCGATTTTTTATCGATTATTAAAATAGCATCTCGAGCAGCTTTAAATAAAGCCTCATAACGTAATTCGGCTATTTTTAATGCCTCAATTGAAGGTTGATACAAAGAGATTTGATTAATTATTATACTATGAATATGTTCAAGAGTATCCATTACCTGATTTTTATCTAAATAATTCTTCTTTATATCCTCAAATTCTTTGAGAATGAAATTACTAAATTGGTTAACTATGTTTTTAGGAATTTTTTCATTGTAATAGACAATTAAGGATAAAGGTAAAACGCCTCCCCTAATAGTCTCATCAGGAACAGAATCAAAATAAATTGCTGCATTCGAATTTAAGTGTGGAAATGGAAGAATGACTGAGGTTGGTCTAAATTCATCACCTCCAAAAATAAACTGTGAAATTGAAAAACTTTTAACAGATATTAATTCTGGATTCTCAAAAGCGTCTTTAGGAAACATTCCTTCAATTTTAATACCTAAATTCTCATCCCATCGACAAAAAATTATTCCAACCTGTGTTCTTGGAGTGTATTGTTCTACTCTCTCTGCAATTTTAAGAGAAAGCCAATTAAAGGCCTCATCTATATTTTTATTCATAATCCCACTTGTTAAATATGATTTCAGCGGCCTATTCCCAAGGTCTTTTACTCCCATAGCTTCTTCTAACATTTTTAGATCTGATTGTTTTCTGTCAGTCTTATTAAAAAGGATTAGAAGTGGCAAATCACTTAATTCTGGTTTCCCCGCAATTTCATGCAATAGTTCACGAGCATATGAGAACCTTATTGTATCGGTAACATCTAAAACAAATATCAATCCATCTTGGTTTTTTAGATATGGTTTCCATATTTCTTTCGCCTTATATTTTCCAGGGATATCATATGTCAACATAGATACATTATTAACTATAATCTTAGAGATGTCTACATTTATAGTTGGGAAGGTTGTTTTTGATACTGATTTTCTCCTTGTTTTAATAATAGTTGTTTTACCCGACTGGGAAAGCCCAAAAATTAATACTCTTGCCTCTTTTTGCTCAAAAATTACTTCTTCTTCAGGAAAAGATGTATAAAAAACATAAAGCAATTTTCTAATTTCCTCTAATTTAAGAGGATCTCCCTTATCAAACATAGAATCTACATAAAAAGCTTTGAAAACATCTTCGATTTTTTTGAACTCTTCTACTAATCCTTCCAAAAATTCCTCAACTAACGTTGATTTGATTTTCGATTTGCCATCAACGACTAATGAAATTAAAAGACGCTCTACTCCACTTTTTGAATATTTGCTAGGGACGTTAAAAAGTAAATTTGCTGTTTTAAAAGTTCCAAACGTATGTATGAAAAATCCCTTTTCATAAATATCAATCAATAAAGGAACCTGTTTGAGATCATCCCTTTGAATTGTTTCAGGTATTTGTAAAAATATTGACGGAGGAAAATATGGGCTTCGATAACTTAAAATTAACATTCTCAAATTTAAGCAACCTCTCTTAATTGGAATAAAACTGAACTCGATTATTACCTAAAAAAATTATTTTATTTGTATTTATATGAATATAATATCTTCTTCGACCTTAACTCCAAGTTCTTAGTTTTAAAATTAATTATATTTTACTAATAAAAATTCAAGTAGAAAAATGTATCAAATTGATTTATCAAAAATGAAAAAAAAAATTCAGCTTCTTTATGTTGTTGTGATGGTAGAATAATTTGAAATAAAATTAATTATAAATACATCTTCTATCATAATCGAATAATTTTTCCATTTTTGATTATATATCTGTCTACTAATAGATTCGGATTTTCGCTAATTGTTTTTGCAACATGGCGTTGAACCTTTCTTGTATTTTCAGGAATTGTAAGTGATGGCGTTTCCCCTATTACCATTTGGGCTAATTCAGTAATATAATACGACTTAATGTTCCTTTCAGTGTTATATCTTGATAAAGTTGCAAGGCAACCCGTGCAGATAAAAGCCATTGCATCCGTATCTACTTCTTTTGCTTCAGACATTTTCTCTTCTGCGATTTTCTTAGCTAATGACCTATTTCGCATTGAAACAGGAGCCCCACAACATAGAGATTTTTCCTTATTGTGTTTCATTTCTACTACTTCTGCACCAATAATTTCAAGAAATTCTCTAGGACCATCGTAGATTTTCTTGTCTAATTTTCTCCAAGGACAAGGATCTTGAAATGTAATTCTTTGGTTGATCTTATTTTTGATTTCTAACACACCTTCATGATACTTTTGAACAAAATAGTCAATGATGGTTTGACCCTCTATATTAAATCCTTCGATAATTGAAGGATAAACGTTTTTAATCATTAAATCACAAGCTGGACAGAAGGTGATGAGTTTTTCTACCCCAACTTCTTTAAATTTTTCATATAATTCTAATCCCTTTATCCTTGCTTCATCCTCACCAAAACTTGCTCTAACATACCCTCCACAACAATATTTCATCCCTCCTATTGATGGTAAATCATCAAATAATTTGGTTTTGGTCAGATCCGGAAAATAATAGGGAATACCACAGCCAAAATAAAACATTTCATTGCTTTTTGGAGGATTTTCGTATTTATCTAATCCTATTTTTTTCTCCTCAGTATCAAATGCTAAACCGATTGACATTAAATTATAAGGTACTTCCTCAGTTATCAGCGTTATACTACTCACTCCCTTCTCACGAGACCTTCTTAATCGTATTTCTCTTCTAAGTGCACTTGGATTTGACCCTGTTGGACAGATTATATCACAATAAGAACAACCGGCACAATTTTCCAATATTTTTCGTGAACTTCTTGTCTCAATCATACTTGTAATTACTTCCTTGGCACTTTCTATTGGTAATTCCATAAATGGACACTGACTAAGGCAGGTTCCACACCGTAAGCACGTGTTTTCATTAAACATCTTTATTAACCGAAATTTTTGAATTCTCATTCTCAGATTTTAATAATAAAAGCGAGTTTTCGAAGCAATTTAACTTTAATGCATAAATATCAGTGTAAAGATTACAATATTGTAAGTTATATTAGGAATTCACAATATTGTATAAGAATCATCCATAATTAAATCCAAGAGATATTTTGGTAATTAGTAAACTTAGTTTATAATAGTTATTTTGAAAAAAAGAAAAAAATTGTGAATTACTTTTTATGTTCATCAAATAATTTAGGTAAAAAATTGACAAATTCACCTATTTCTTCGATGTTATGCTTACGTAACGCTTCGATAAATTGTTTTGGAGTTCTGGCAGGTAATCTAAACGTTGAGCGTAATTTTGTTCCATTTTCAATTGATTCATATTCATGTAATACCCAACTGGTTGGATTATCATTATCATCAAGTACGCTCGCTACTGCTGTGTGATCAAACTCAACAGGTATTGGTGAAGTCCTTGGATCTTCCCCTCTGATTCTTAACGTAGTGGTTATCCCCCCAATATCTTCGTCGACTCTATGAATAGCCCCAATATGACTCTCTTTAGGAGGAACTTCCCACTCAAAAGATTTATGGTCTTTCGGGTGCCATAATTTATAACGTTCTGAGGTATCAATATTAGCCCACCACCAATCTATCATTTCTGGGCTTACCCCAGGTAAAGTGTGATCGACAACTAAATCTATTGTTTTACCTTCGGAACTCTCAGGTTCTTTTGACATGCTTTTTAATCACCTTTTAAATCAAAACATCTTGGCAATATGAACTAATGACTATTCGTTTTTAAATATAGTATGTCTACTATTTTCTCAAAATATATGTATTAT